>JAGNOM010000016.1 GCA_017990155.1 Propionivibrio sp.
CTAGCGCGCGAAGACGAGTCGCCCGCCAACCAGCGTCGCCGTCGCCCGGCCGGCCATTTCGTAGCCGATGAACGGCGTGTTTTTGCCCTGACTGCGCAGCGACCCGGCCAACACTTGCCAAGGCTCGGTCGGGTCAAACACACAGACGTCGGCCGGCCTGCCAACCCCAAGCGTTCCAACGTCAAGCCCGAGGATCGCCGCCGGATCACACGTCACGCGCGCCAACGCCGTCGCTAACGGCAGTTTCATTTCTTCCGCCAGTTTCAAGGTCAAGGGTAACAACAACTCAAGCCCTGTCGCGCCGGGAACAGCCTCGGCAAAAGGTAGCTGCTTGCCATCCTCGTCTACCGGCGAATGGTCGGAGCAAATCGCGGCCAGCCCTTCGCTCACGGCCTCGCGCAAGGCTGCGCGATCGCGATCCGAACGTAGCGGCGGATCGAAGCGGGCGTGACTGTCGAAGTAGCCGATATCGACTTCCGACAGATGCAAATGGTGAACCGCCACATCGCAACTGACGTTCACGCCCTGCTGCTTGGCCTTTCGAACGAGGGCGACGCCGGCGGCCGAAGACAGGCGCGCGAAATGCAAACGGACCCCGGTTTCGGCCGCCAGTTGAAGTGCCGTCGAGATCGCCACCGTTTCGGCGCACACCGGAATACCGGCCAGACCGAGTCGGGAGGCCACTTCACCATCGTGCGCGACACCATCCCGCGCAAGGTAGTGATCCTCGGGCTGCAAATGGATCGAGTAGCCGAAGGTCGCCGCGTACTGCATGGCGCGGAACAGGATCTGCGTATCGAAAATCGGTTCCTTGGCCTGCGAGAAAGCAAGACAGCCGGCGTTCAGCAGGCTGTTCATCTCGGACAATTTTTTGCCCGCCAGTTGCTGGGTCAGCGCACCGATCGGGAAGACCCGCGCCAGCCCGAGCGCTTCGCTGCGCCGCACCAGCCGCTCGACCAGGCCAGGCTCGTCAAGCGGCGGGTTGGTATCGGGAGGACAGGCGATTGCTGTTACGCCCCCGGACACCGCTGCTTCGAGCTCGGACTCGAGACTGCCAAGCCGGGTCGAAAGGTCTACCAGCCCCGGACAGACCACCTTGCCGCTGGCATCGATCGTTCTCTCGGCGATAAAACCTTCCGGGCTCTCGCCGATAGCCGCGATGCATCCTTCGGCAATGAATACATCGGCAACCGTATCCAGGCCTGATTTCGGATCGATGACCCGACCGCCCTGAATGTGGATGTTTGTGTGTTTTGGTTGATATGGCATCGCTCAGTTCCCCGCCAGAATGCTCATCACCGCCATGCGAACGGCGATGCCGAAAGTGACCTGCGGAAGAATGACGGCCTGCGGTCCATCGGCGACCTCGGATGCAATCTCGACGCCGCGGTTCATCGGCCCCGGGTGCATCACGATGGCGTCCGGCTTGGCCATTGCGAGCATTTCCGGCGTGAGTCCATAACACTTGAAGTACTCACGCGCCGACGGGAGCAAGGCGCCGTTCATCCGTTCGTTCTGCAGGCGCAACATGATCACCACGTCGCAGCCAGTGAGCCCTTCCTTGAGGTCGTTGCAGACACGCACGCCCATTCTCTCGATGGCCGTCGGCAGCAAGGTTTGCGGACCGACCGCGCGCACCTCGGCCGCGCCGAGCGTCGTCAGCGCGTGGATATCGGAGCGTGCGACGCGGGAATGAAGGATATCGCCGACGATAGCCACGGTCAGGTTGGAAAAATCCTTCTTGTAGTGGCGAATCGTATACATGTCGAGCAGGCCCTGCGTCGGATGCGCATGGCGGCCGTCGCCGGCATTCACCACGTGCACATCGGATCGGCCGAGACGATGCAGGTGCTCGACGATCAGATAAGGCGCGCCGGAAGAAGCGTGGCGAACGACAAACATGTCGGCGTGCATGGCGACCAGGTTGTCGATCGTATCGAGCAGCGTCTCGCCCTTGGCCGTCGAGGAGCGCGCGACGTCGAGATTGATGACGTCGGCCGACAGGCGCTTGGCGGCGATCTCGAAGGTGGTTCGGGTGCGCGTCGAATTCTCGAAGAACAGGTTGAAAACGCTCTTGCCGCGCAGCAGCGGAACCTTCTTTACATCGCGGTCCGAAACTTCGAGGAAACTCGAAGCCGTATCAAGGATTTGCGTCAGAATGGAACGCGGCAGCCCGTCGATCGAAAGGAGATGCGCCAGTTCGCCGTTGGCGTTGAGTTGCGGGTTACGCATGGCCGTCGCACCTCCACTGCAAGCGTCCATCCTCGGCCGCTTGCAGAACCAGTTCCTCCGAATCGATCAGTTCGACTTTCCAGGCGCAGTATTCCGCACAGATCGGCAATTCGCGCCCCCCGCGATCGGCCAGGACAGCAAGCTTGATGTTGGCCGGTCGGCCGTAGTCGAACAATTCGTTGATTGCCGCGCGCGTCGTGCGCCCGGTAAATAGAACGTCATCGACCAGGATGATCGGCCGGCCCTCGACGTCGAACGGAATCGATGTCGGCTTGACCTGCGGATGCAGCCCCTTTTCGCCGAAATCGTCGCGATAGAACGAAACGTCGATCAATCCGACTTCGCTCGTCAGGCCAAGCAACTCGTGCAGTCGGCGCGCAATCCACGCGCCTCCGCTATGAATTCCGACAAGCACGGTGTTCGGCTGCAGGTGCGGTCGGATGTGGTTGGCAAGTTCAACGCATTGCGCTTCGGCGTCAGGTAGTTTGTCGAGTGACATGGCTGGTTTGATTCCTGATTTCTTCGGAAAGACGTTCAAAAAAACACTGCAATATGATCTGGGCCGCCAGCGCATCAACGTGTTCGCGCGCGCTTTTGGCGTTGTGGCCGCTCTCGCGTAGCCGATCTTCCGCCTCGACCGAACTGAGTCGCTCTTCGGCATAGTCAACGGGCAAGCCGAAGCGCCCACGCAGCTGATTGGCGAAACGAGTCGATCGCGCGGTCATCTCGTGCGCACTGCCGTCGAGGGCCAGCGGCAAGCCCACGACCAGCGAGACGGGCCGCCACTCCTTGATCAACGCCTCGATCGCAGCAAAACGCTCGGCATTGGCTTCGCCGCGAATCGTCGTCAGCGGATGCGCCTGCGCCATTGGCCATTCGCCAACCGCGACGCCAATCCGTTTTACGCCAAAATCGAAAGCCAGAATGGTGCCCGCCGGACGACCCTGAGAATCAGGCATGCCCGGCCTTTTCCGACAGATTGGCAAAGTCGATTCCGAGCGTTTCCATGGCCGAAGGCAGTCGCTCCTCGAAAGGCAGTTCGAAGAGGATGCGCGGATCGGCCGGCACCGTCAGCCAGGCGTTTTGCACCAGCTCGTTCTCGAGCTGGCCGGCACTCCAGCCGGAATATCCGAGCGTCACCATGATCTCACCGGGCTGTCCGTCCTTGCCGACGGCCTGCAAGACATCACGTGAACTGGTGAGGCCGACTTCGGACGTCACGACCAAGGTCGACTGCCAGTTCCCGACCGGGCGGTGTAATACAAATCCACGGTCGGTCTGCACGGGGCCGC
Organism: Propionivibrio sp.; assembly: GCA_017990155.1. GTDB lineage: Bacteria > Pseudomonadota > Gammaproteobacteria > Burkholderiales > Rhodocyclaceae > Propionivibrio. The sequence goes on from JAGNOM010000016.1 coordinate 3,525, forward strand.
CAAAATAGACCGGAAGCCGGCCCACATTCGGCGATTCGAGCGGCACTTCGATCTTCTCGAAGAGCGTCGCCAGATCCATGTCGATCGGGCGGTTGACGATCAGGCCCAGCGCGCCCTGATCGTTGTGTTCGGCAATATAGATCAGGGTTCGCGAAAAATAGGGATCGTCCATTGCCGGCATGGCAATGAGAAAATGATCGGTGAGGTTCATACTCTGCATAGCCGGCCTATTTTAATCGCCGGATGCCGCCGATACAAAGGTAATCCATGCTCGATTCCGTACTTGTCTGGTTCAGGCGCGATCTGCGCGACGACGACCATGTAGCTCTGTCCGAAGCCTTGCGACGTGCACGTTCGGTTTACTGCGCGTTCATCTTTGACCTCGACATTCTCGACGCGTTGCCGGACAGACGCGATCGCCGCGTCGAGTTCATCCACGTTTCGCTGGTTGAGCTCGACCTCGCCTTACAGCGGCGAGGTGGCGGCCTTATCGTTCGGCACGCGCGCGCAGTCGACGAAATCCCGAAACTGGCACACGAACTTGGCGTCGCTGCCGTTTTCGCCAACCGCGACTATGAGCCCCTGACCAAGGCACGTGATGCCAAGGTGGCGGCAGAACTCAGGCGACTGGGCATTGAATTCGAGGCGTTCAAGGATCAGGTCATCTTTGACGGCCAAGAGGTCCTGACCCTCGCCGGAAAGCCCTTCACCGTGTTCACGCCCTACAAGCGAGCCTGGCTGAAACGCCTTGCGGAAGATGACCTTGCGCCCTATTCGACAGAACAAGGTCGCCTGGTGACGACCAAGGCCGCATCGCGTTTGCCCTCCTTGCCGGATATCGGCTTCGCCACGACCAATCTCTCGACCCTCGGGATCATCCCGGGCATGAACGGCGCACGGCAGCTGACGGACGACTTCTGCTCGCGTATCGGCCGTTACGCCGAGCAACGCGATTTCCCCGCAATCAAGGGCGTGTCCTACCTTTCGGTCCATCTTCGCTTCGGTACCATTTCGATCCGCGAACTCGCCTCACGCGCGCTGGCCTTCGGCGCTGGCATGGGCGATGCCGGGGCTGCCACCTGGCTCTCTGAACTCATCTGGCGGGAGTTCTATTTCATGATCCTCGACCATTTTCCGCATGCCGTCGACCGTTCGTTCAAGCCGGAATACGACGCGATCGAATGGGAAAACGGCGATCTGGCCGAAGAACGATTTGCGGCCTGGTGCGAAGCCAGAACCGGCTATCCGCTGGTTGATGCGGCCATGCGGCAGTTGAATTCCACCGGTTACATGCACAATCGCCTGCGCATGATCGTCGCGTCGTTTCTGACCAAAGACCTGGGAGTCGACTGGCGCCGCGGCGAAGCCTACTTCGCGGAACACCTGAACGACTTCGATCTTTCAGCCAACAACGGCGGTTGGCAGTGGGCCGCCTCCAGCGGCTGCGACGCCCAGCCCTACTTCCGCATATTCAACCCGATCACGCAATCCGAACGCTTCGATCCGGGTGGCCGCTTTATCCGCCGCTATCTGCCTGAGCTTTCAACCGTGCCGGAGCGTTTCGTCCACGCGCCATGGCGCATGGATGCCAAGCAGCAATCGGAATGTGGCGTCGTGATCGGGAAGCACACGCCCAAACCTATTGTCGAACATGAGGACGCGCGCCGTCAGACACTGGCGCGCTATGCCACAGTCAAACGTGGCGCTGCTTCGTGACGTAATCGGCAACCAGCCCGAGCAGTTCGTCTTCCTGGTAAGGCTTGCCGAGGTAGTGATTGACCCCGATTTCAAACGCATAAGTGCGGTGCTTCTCAGCGGTACGCGAGGTAATCATGATGATCGGCACGGCCTTCAGGCGCTCGTCGGCGCGAACGTTCCGTGTCAGATCAAAGCCGTCCATGCGCGGCATTTCGATATCGACGAGCATGACGTCGGGAACCACATCAAGCAGCTGCTCAAGCGCCTCGACGCCATCCTTGGCCAGAAGCACCTGGTAGCCTTCGCGCGCCAGCAAGCGGCCGGTGATCTTGCGCACTGTCAGCGAGTCATCGACGACCATCACCGTTGGCAACGTCGGCACGTCAGCCGCTGACGGCACTTCAGGCACTGCCGGCGCATGCGCGACAGCGTCGGCAAGCGGCGCGCGACTGGCGAGCGCCACCGGATTCAGGATCAACACCACCTGACCGTCACCAAGCACCGTCGCACCGTCGATTCCGACCACCCGCGCCAGCTGTGGGCCAATGTTCTTGACGACGATTTCCTCGTTACCCATCAATTCGTCGACCTGAACCGAGATCCTCCGATCACCGCTTCGCAGCAACAGAGTCCAGTACTGTCGATGCTGTTCCGGAAGCGCCTGGGTCTCGCCGAGCAGATGCGGCAGATAGCTGAACGGATAATGATGCCCCATCCATTCTGCGGTTCCGGCCTCCCGAATGCGCGTCAGCGCCGCTTCCTTCAAGTCGAGGACCTGTTCGATCATCACCGAGGGAATGGCGTAACGCTTGCTTCCGGCACGCACGATCAGCGCCTTGGTCACCGCCAGAGTCAGCGGAATGTAAAGGCGAAACTCCGTCCCCTGACCAGGCGTGGATACGGTTTCGATCCGCCCGCCCAGGCTACCGACCTCGGTTTTCACCACATCCATGCCAACGCCGCGTCCGGCGACTTGCGATATTTCCGAGGCCGTCGAGAATCCCGGCGTAAAGATCAGATTCGCCAGGCGCTCGGCATCCGCCTCTTCGTTTTCCTGAAGCAGGCCAGCCTCGATACCGCGTGCGCGGATGCGTTCAAGATCGAGGCCCGCGCCATCATCGGTAAAACTCAGGATGATTTCGTTGCCCGCCTGCTTTAGCGCAAGCGAGATTTCGCCGATGCCCGGCTTCCCCTTCGCCACCCGAACGTCGCGATCCTCGACGCCGTGCGCAACGGCATTGCGCAGCAGATGCTCCAAGGGCGCTGCCATCTTGTCGAGAACACTGCGGTCAAGCTCGACCTGGCTTCCCTTGATCTCGAGATTGACGCGTTTGTTCAATTCCTTCGACGTCTGCCGGACGATACGATAGAGGCGGTCGGCAAGACTGCCGAACGGGACCATGCGTACGGACATGAGTTCCTGCTGGACCTCGCGATTCAGACGAGCCTGCGCGATGATTGCCGCATTCGCGTCATCGAGGTTCTTCAGCAAATTCTGCTGAACCGTCGCAACGTCGTTGACCGACTCGGCCATCATCCGCGTCAGTTCCTGGAAGCGGGTAAATCGGTCAAATTCCAGCGGATCAAACCCGGCGTGGAGTTCATCCGTCTGCGCCGTCCGAGACTGCATCTGCGATTCAGCCTGGATTTCAATTTCCCGCAATTGACGGCGCAAGCGGATCACGTTTTCCGTCAGATCGAGCAAGGACTCCTTCAGGCTGCGCATCTCGCCCTCAATCCGCGAACGCGCAATCGACAGCTCACCGGCCTCGTTGACCAGACGATCGACGAGATCCGAACGAACGCGTAATGTCGCACGCTGAATTGATGACCCTGTTTCAGCGTCATCCTCGACACCACGCGCACGGTCGCTCCGGCGCTCAATCGCCGCAGTCACGGCGATTGCTTCGGGAACCTGCACCGCAGTGCCGACTGCGGGTACCGGCACAACAGCCAACCCAGGCGTCGTGGCGGGCGCCTGACTCAACGACTCGCCGCGCTGCAAACGCTCAATAATCTGCTGTACGGCATCCAGTGACGAGTGAATCTCTTCAATCATCTCTGGCGTCACTTCGCCGGTGCGGCTTGCTTCATCCACGCGCGCCTCGATCGCGTGCGTGATTTCCCCCAGCCGCATCGCCCCGGCCATGCGCGCACTTCCCTTGAGCGTATGCAGAAGACGAGCGAGTGTACGAACCGGCTCTCCGCTGCCTGGCGCGTTACGCCAAGCCCTCATTTGCGCAGCAATACTCTGGTTCAGATCGACCGCTTCTTCGAGGAAGATGGGCAACAGTTGCTCGTCGATCTCGTCCGGCAATTGCGGAATCGGTTCAATCGGGGCCGATGACGCCGGCACCTCGGTCTTTGCAGCGTCCGACGCGACGGCACTACCTGAAACCGGTTCAATTCCGGGCGCAAAAGCATCAACCTCTTCGCGACCTTGCACCGCCATCTTCGTCGCCGGATACAAGCCATCCAGGGCGACGATGACGTCATCCGCATCTTCCGGCAAACGCTTGATTGCAACATTCTCGAGCATTGCACCAAGCGCGCCGATAGCCTGGCGAATCACCGCAATCGATTCCGGACTGGCATGCTGCGACGAGTGGTCACGGCGCAACAGAGCGTGCTCAAGCGCCAAACCGAGCCGATTAACCGGATCCATCCCGACCGTCGCGGAAATCCCGGCCAAGGTATGCGCAGCTCGATACATGGCGTGCGGCGTGGGCAGCAACTCGTTGCGCTCAAGCGCCGAGAGCTCCTTTTGCAGCGTCGCGAGATGCCCACTGGCCTCTTCGGCGAAGATCTCATAGAGCACGGGCGAAATCGTGATCGTCTGCTGGTCTCGCGCAGGTTTGTCCGAGGCATCTTGAGTGGGCGCCTGTTCGGCCGACTCGGACAGCGCTTCAATCGGCGCTTCGGGTTCTGCTTCATGCGGAAGCGGATATTCGAGGCCTTCCCCCTCTTCGTTTTCGTGAGGAACGGCGACCGGCGAGAAATCGACGGTAATGATCTCCGCACCGTCCTGAGCGACGACTTGCTCGGCATCGCTGTGTGAAGGCTGTTGGTCCACGCTGGCAGCGATCGACGAATCCTCGCCGCCCATCGCTTGAAGCGCGGATCCGGATGGCGTCGCAGCGACGGACTCCGCGGCCTCCGGTGCAATCGGTACGACCAGGATGTCTTCGTCACTTTGCCGCATCGAGTCAGCAAGAGCGATCAACGAAGACGGATCGGGTGCTCGCCCTTCCTTCGTTTCCAGGAAGTGCACCCAGTTAGAAAACAGCGAGTATGCCCGATCAATCATATCGAGCAGCGAAGCGCCCACCTCCAGCTCTTTGCGCAGCCAAAGGTTCAGTGTTTGCTCAACCGACCACGCGGCTTCTCCAACGTCCTTGAGCCCGACCATTCGTCCACTGCCTTTGAGCGTATGGAACGACCGTCGGATGGTGGTCAGATACTCCTCGTTATGCGCTTCGCTCTGCAAAAGCCGGGCGTTCTCTTCGATGGTCGCCAGAACCTCGTTCGCCTCTTCAAGGAAAATCCCGAGCAATTCCGCGTCAACATCCTCGCTGCTCGATTGCGAGAGCTGAATCGTCTCGGCAGAGGGCGCCGGCAGGTCAGCCTGTTGCGGCTTGAGCGAAGTCATCGCCTCGTCCAACTGCGGCGCTGCCGTGTCTCCGGCTTCCAACGCGGACAGGATCACCCTTGTTTGTTCGACGAGCGCGGTGTCGGCGACCAGATCGGCATCATTCCTCAACGCCGTCAGATTGTTCTTGAGCTCTTCCCTCAAGCTACTGTCGTCAGGTTGCTCCTTCAATGCACCAATCAGCGCCCGAGCCTCAAGCTTTTGCTGCTCCAGGTCCTGTTCGACCGAACCGGCGACATCCTCTTCCTCGACTTCGTCAGTCTCCCGGCCCTTGTCGGCGGAGCGATTCTTCATCCGGTTGGAAAAATCGGCGAAATCGTCCGCGCCGTGCTGCATGGCATCAATAAAAAAGCCGATCAGCGACAACTGGTCCGCCACCTTCTCGAAATCGTCCTCGTGCGGCACGTATTCCGGATTGGAGAAGCGATGGATCTCTTCTGAACAGCCGCGCAACGCTGCCACCGCGGCATCCTGACGCATCATGGCCAAGGCCCCGATGACCTGGCGCAACGGTACTTGCAGACTTTCCAGTTCGGCTCTCTTGTCCGCATCGCGGAAGAAACCGTCGAGCACCTGCTCGATCTGCACCAGATTGCTTTGAATCTCCTTCGCCACCTGCCCGATCAACAGCTTTTCTTGTGCTTGGCGCGACATCTCATCGAGCAAGGGAATCTCTGAACCCGGTTGAGGAGCGTTTCCTGCGATACAACCATGAATGCGCGCAACCGTCACGTCCACCTGGTGCGCGAAATCGCCGCCAAGCTGCCGGAAATTCACTTGCGCGTTCTGGGCCAGCAGGATGGCGGTGGCAATCTCCATCGCCAAGACGTCAGAATGGCGGCCAATCTCTTCGGAGAGCCAATTTGCGGCGGCGGCGATGGCCTGGGCCAAGCGACGGAAATCGGTATGCCCCAATTGCGCCACGAGTCCGGACAGGTCGTTCGCGTGCTCCTTGAACAACGGCAACGCCTGCGAGGTTCCGGAACAAAACTTGTTCCACGTTTCTTCTGTGCTGGTGATGACTTCGCGCAGCTTCCTCCGAACAGCCTCTTCCGGAGCCGGCGCATTCACATCCGAGCTTGGAACAGCCGCCTGCAACTGGTAAGCGTCCTTGATCTTCTGAACCGCATCGCTGCTCGTATCCGCAGTCGCGACAAAATAGAGCGCATCGCGCACCAGGCGCTCGGCAACGTTCTTCGACCCGTCGAGCAGACGGCGGATTTGCAGATCAATCCGTGCGCAGAGCTGTTTGGCATGGCTCTCTTCCCGCACAGCACCTTCCGCCAAAGCAGAGAGAAATCCGGCAGCCACCCACCAGAACGAACGGGCTGCAGCCGACTCCTGCGTTTCCTCGATCCACCGGACGGCGAGTTGCATATCGCCGAGGCCGCTTCGGTCGGCCGGACTCTTCAGCCAGGCCAGGAACCCGCGCTGAAAACGGCCACGCTCCTGCCGCAGGAGCTTGTGAAACTCATCCGGGGCAATTTTCTTGGCCGGTGCATCACGCCTGGGCGGCCGCGCCGTCAAATCAGGGAAGAAAAGATCGGTTGCCGAAACACGCTCCTGCCCACGAGCTGCCTGAATCTCGCGATAGATTGCCAGCAAACGCAACGGCTGGTTGGGCTGGCCATTGATCAAGTCGTCAAGATAGTGGCCAACAGCGCCTAAAGCCCGGCGCGCAAGAGCGACGCCCGACGGGTCCGCCGCAACGGCCTTCTCTTCAAGCGACAACAGAAAGGCTTCGAGAACCTCAGCGAATTGCGTCACCCCGTCAAGCCCGACGATGGTCAGCGCACCTTGAACTTGATGCAGATGCGTTCGGCTAAAACGGATCTGCGTCAGGTCGCCCTCTCCAGCCTCCAGACTTGCGGTGTATTGCTGAAGCGCTTCGTCAGCGCGCCCCAGGGCAAGATCGATCTCGCTCTTGACCCAAGTCAGCGGGCCGACATCAAATTCTGTCGCTGCATTCATGAAGGGCAGTATCTCCGATCTCTGCGCAGGGCAATCAGCCCACCTTGAAGCCGGCAACTGAACCCTTCAGTTCCGTCGCTAGTCCGGCCAGCTCGCCGACAGCAATCGCTGTCTTTTGCGTACCTGCTGTCGTCTGTTCGGTCACCCGGAGAATATCCTGCATTTTTCCGGCGACGCTGGTCGCTGAATCCGCCTGCGTTCGCGTCGCGTCAGAAATGCTCTCGATCAGTTGTGCCAGATTCTGCGAAACGTCGCCGATTTCGGCCAGAGCCTGACCGGCTGCGTCTGAAAGCTTCGCCCCTTCGACCACGCCTCGCGTAGATTCTTCCATAGCAGAAACGGCGCCTTGAGTATCGGTCTGAATGGTCTTCACGATCGCTGCGATCTGCTTTGTCGCTTCACCTGAACGCTCGGCAAGCCGTTGCACTTCTTCGGCAACCACGGTAAAGCCTCGCCCGGCATCCCCGGCTGATGCCGCCTGAATCGCAGCATTAAGAGCCAGCACGTTCGTCTGCTCGGTAATGTCGGAAATCAGTTCAACGATTTCGCCAATCTCCTGCGAGGACTCTCCAAGACGCTTGATTCGCTTTGACGTTTCCTGGATCTGTTCGCGAATTTCGTTCATGCCCTTGATTGAATCCTGCACCGCAACCGTGCCTTTACCTGCCGCGGCCAGCGATTGGCGTGCCACCTGCGCAGAAAGGTTCGCGCTGCCGGAAACTTCCGACATTGAACTGGCCATGGCCAGGACCGACCGGCCCGCGTCCTGAATTTCAACGGACTGGCGCTCGGCAGCCGCGAGCAACTCCGCCGAAGTCTGCTGTGCGATTTCGGTTGCTTGAGTCACGCGGCCAGCCGCGTCGTTGATACGCCCGACCAACACCCGGAGCTCTTCAACCGTATAGTTGATCGAGTCGGCGATAGCACCGGTGATGTCTTCGGACACGGTGGCCGTGACAGTCAGATCGCCATCGGCCAGGTCGCCCAGTTCATTCATCAACCTCAGAATGGCATCCTGATTCTGTCGATTGACCATTTCACTGACCAGTCGGCTTTGCTCGGCCTCTTCGGCTTGGCGCCGCGTATCGTCAAGGTAGATCTTGGCCATGAGAACCAATGTCGCCAGGACAAGAACGACCAGAGCGGCCAAAATCGCGCCATAGACGGCGCGTTCCGCGATGCCGCCTTGATAGGCATCAGCCAGCGCCTTGGCGGAACCGAGCAACTCCTCGCTGTCGCGGAAAATCTTGGACCCCGCCTGCTTGGCCACGACCAATCGTTGCATGCTGTCCAGGATTCCCTTAACGGCTTCCTGATACTCCTTGAAACTGACCTCAAGCTGGGTCAGATTCGTGCGCGTTTCCAGATCATTTGTCGCCGAGGTTCCCAGAGTCGCGCTTCCCTGAAGAAGAGCCGCCAGCAGGTCCTTGAACGTATTGGTGTCCTTGGCCATCTGGAACGGCGTCTGCGGACTGATTTCATCACCGACCAACAGCGCACTGGCATTCTTGGCGATACGCTGGGTCAACATCACCATCTGGTTGGCGGCTGCAATCTCGCCAGCGCTTGCACCGTTCTGAAGCTTGAGTGCCGCGACCTGTTCTGCGAGATAGAGCATCTGCGAGTTCTTCTCGATAATGTCGGACACGTCCTGCCCAAGCTTGACCAGATAATTCTCCATATCAAGCATCTGGACCGAGTCCTTGTCGGTCGCCCCCCACGCCTTGGTCAAAGCCTGCAACTGCGGCTGCACGCTGTCCGGCGATGGCGGCACCGTCGCCCCGGCGAGCTCGCCGCCATTGGTTAGCCGATCAAGATTCGTCGCGAACTGGCTATGCGAATCACGCATCTGTTTGAAAGCGATCGAGTTGCCCTGCAAGGCAAGACTCGATGCTTTCGCCAAACGCTGCGAAAGCATCTGCATTTCACCGGACGTCGCCACGTAGGCGGTGTTGTAGGTCGACTCACGATTGTCGTGATAAACAATCCCCGCAACCAGGAACATCAAGACGAGAAGCACACCGCCTAGAATCTGCAGTTGCTTGGTAACGGAATACTGACCAAGGAAATTCAGACCGAACTTTCCTGCTGGCGAGGCTGGGGAACGTGCCTTACTCGCATCCATTGCCGCGGAAACAGTTTGCTCTGCCGCCGCTTTCCGGGCCGACATGAATGCAGGTAACTTCAGCTTGAACGCCATCAGAATCTCCGATTTCACCGTTTATTGTTATGTGCTAATGATTAGTTGTTACGACTCAATACAAATGAAGTTCAAGCGCCGATATCCATAAACCCTTCATCGGCCAGCAATGCGCGAACGTCCAGTTTTTTCCAGCGACGACCGTCGCTGTCGGTAAAAGCCAGCTTTGCCCACAAAGGTGCATCCGGCTCGACGACAACCGGCGTCAGGCTGTCTTCGTTACGCAATCCAAGCATTCGCGTCACCAGCAAGGCCGCATTGTTAGCGTGACGAGTGCCCACAAGAAGGAGTCGCGAGCTGGCGTTCTGAGGCGTTGCATCCTTGCCCTGATACGCCGAAAAATCGGCAACCGAGTAAAGATTCCCGCGGATGTTCGCGATCCCGACAAACCAGTGTTTTGTCAGTGGCACAGACGTCAGCGGCGGCAACGGAACAATTTCGCCGGAATCGGTCAAATCAAGCAACCAGAAGTCACTACCCGCCTGAACGCCCAACAAACCCGCGGCACTCCGGTCGCCCACCCCGGCAAGCCGGGTCGCGAGGTGCGCCTGGAATTCGCGAAGACTGCCTCTCTTAGCCATACGTTGGCTTAGCGACTAGAGCGCTGCAATTTTCGACAGCAGCTCTTCGCCGTTGACCGGCTTCACCAAGTAGTCCAGAGCCCCTTGCCGCAAGCCCCATATCTTGTCGGTTTCCTGGCCTTTGGATGTACACACGATGATCGGGATATGTTTTGTCGCCTCGTCCCGAGTCAGGGTTCGAGTTGCCTGATAGCCGTTCAGTCCGGGCATCACAACATCCATCAACACCAGGTCCGGCAATTCGGCTTTTGCCTTTTCTATACCTTCTTCACCACTCTCCGCAGTAATGACCTTATAACCGTTCTTGGTCAATAGCTCGACCAGAACGTGGCGCTCGGTGGGGGAATCGTCGACAACAAGGACTTTCTTAACGGGCATTTCAATTTCTCCCTGAATTACTCTTGGATGTTCAGTGTGAGTCAGACCTGGGTAGGCGCGTAAGTCGCTACCGCTTTCAGCAGGCTATCTTTGGTAAACGGCTTTGTGAGGTAGTGATCAGACCCGACCATACGCCCTCTCGCACGATCAAACAGTCCATCCTTGGACGACAACATGATCAGCGGGGTGTTGCGGAAACGTTGGTTTTTCTTGATGAGCGCGCAGGTTTGATAGCCATCAAGCCGCGGCATCATGATGTCGCAGAAAATGACCTCCGGCTGGTGGTCTGCGATTTTGGCGAGCGCATCAAACCCATCCTCCGCCAACACCACCTGACATCCGGCTTGCACGAGAAAGATCTCCGCACTCCGCCGAATGGTGTTGCTGTCATCGATGATCATGACCTTGATGCCGCTCAGATTTGCTGCGTCGGACAATTCCTACCTCCAGAAACCCTTCGGTTAGGTCGCGTACAGGATTCCGATCTGGCTCGAAACGGCCAGATCGGCACTATACATCAACGGTCAAGACTTCGACCATTTCGAGACTCACGGACATACGGCACGTCTCGGCCTTCTCGAACCGCGATGGATGCCATCGGAAAGTCGAGCGTACGGCCAACCGGAGCGAGATCGATTCTAGCGAAAGACCCTTCTTGCTGCCAAGCTTATCTTTTGCGCCCTTGTCTACGCGTGCCGCCACGCGCGCGTCACGATATCGCGGATGACGTGCAGTCGCCGATGAAAAAAGTGATCGGCACCGGGAACGACGATGACAGGAAGATCCAGCGGGTCTGCCCAGGCAAGCACGTTGGCGAGCGGGACCGTTTCATCGCGTGCACCGTGGATGACGATCGTGTCACTGGCGACGGCCTTAGTTTCGTACTTACGCGCACCTTCAACGTGGCCGGCGGCAGTACCGACCAATACCAGTCGCTGCGCCGGATGATTGGCCTCGGCCAGCGCCTGAGCGACGCATGACTGCACGTAAGCGCCAAAGGAAAAGCCGGCAAGCGCAATCGGCAGATCGCCGAAACGGCGGCGTGCTTCGGCGAGAACGACAAGCATGTCCTCCGTTTCACCCACTCCCTCATCGTGAACACCGGAACTATTACCGACACCACGGAAATTTGGGCGCAATGCCACGTATCCGAGGCGGGTAAAGGTGCGCGCCAGCGCGTGCGTCACCTTATTGGTGTTGGTGCCGCCGAACAGCGGATGCGGGTGACAGACCAGCGCGATTCCGCGCGGTGCGCCGGGATTTTCGACTAACACCTCGATCACGCCGGCAGGGCCATTAATTTGGATGATTTCTTCGTTGCGATTCATATTTTCAGGCGCTCAACCACGCGACCATTGATCAGGTGCTCCTGAATGATCTCCTCGATATCTTCCTCGTCGATGTAGTGATACCAGACTTCTTCCGGATAGACGACGATGACCGGCCCGTCGTCGCAACGATCCATACAGCCGGCCTTGTTGATGCGGATCTTGCCCTTGCCCTTGAGTTTGAGTTGACCGATACGATCCTTGGCATAGGTTTGCGCCGCGGTCGCCCCGAGGTTGTTACAGCAGGCTTCACCGTCGCCTCGCTGGTTACAGCAGAAAAAAACGTGATGTTTGAAATAGCTCATGGAACGTTCTGCCTGGTTGTTGATATGCGTTGAGTAACGGATGCGCTTGCATCCTTGACCTTTGGGACCGCCAGACGGGCGGTAGATTCATCCGGATTCACAACCTTCGCCCGAGCGTCGACAGGTAGGGCAGCGCAAGGAACGGCCAGAGACTGGCGGATAGCCGGGTCAAGCCGTTGAAATTGAGGAAATGCCCCTGCTGCCAGATACTGAAAGCAACGACTGAATACGGGTTGGGCGGCGCGAGATTGACCAGCACGGTACCGGCCATCAAGGTCAGTCCGGCCATGACATGCCGCAACCAGGCCGGCAAGAGCATAAAGATCGAGAGCACACCGCCGCCTATCATCAACCCCAGCCCGGCACCGGGCGTCAGCCAGGCAAGCGCCTCTTTCGGCCCGACCAGAATGGCTGCAGCCAGCGTGCGTATCGCCAATGCGAAGACAAAGAAAATGAACAACTCGATATAGGGCGGCGAGGCCCGGGAAAGCAGCGTACGGGCGATCAGGCCGACCGCCACGGTATTGCAGACGATGATTCCGGTTTCGATGGCGAAAAACGAGGGGGCCGCATAAGCTACCGTCGCTGGGATCTCCAGGAAGTGCCGCAAGTCACCGGCGCCGAAAAGGATTGTCTCGGGCGATAACTGGGTCAGCAGCCAGATACCGATCAGGATGAGACCCAACTCGGCCTGTTGCGTCGGCGCCAGCAAGCGATGCTGCAACTGCGACAAGAGGACGAAGACACGGCCCCCCTGCCAGCAAGCGACGAATGCGCCGAGCAAAGTTCCGAGGCCATTGCAGCCGAGATCGAGATTCGAGGCGACGCGCGACGGTAGCAAGGTTTGCAGGCATTCAAGGCCAAGACTGAGCCCTGAACCGAGCAGCAGAGCAATGAAAACCTGCAACCAGCGCCAGGGCACACGGCGCAGCGAGAGGGTCAGCAGGAAGCCCAACGGCAAATAGACCAGGACATTGATCGCCAGATCGAAGCCGGTCCAGTAGCGCGGCCACGCGGCGTCAAGAAAAACGAGCAACGGAAGCGCCGGGTCGCGCCACCCGGAAAAGGGATGCAGGCTGGCGTAAATGATCAGCGCGGAATAGGCCAATGCCAGATAGCGGGGCATCGCACTCGGCTGCGTCGCCGAATGCGATGCTGCATCCGTTTCTGAATCGTTTTCTTCTCGCGTCATCAAGGAAGACATCACGTCTGAATGGGCAAAAGACCGGGCCATTTTAGCCCCTTGAAAGGATCGGTGTGCACCGTGAGACCCGCCTCGGAGACTGGGATTCAAAGGTCTGCAGCAAGCCCGCACGCGCCGCCTTCACCAGCCCCGATTTGAGCCCGGGTTGACAAACTCCAATCTAATCAATAGACTGCGATTTCGGTTGCAATGCGTTCTTTAACGCATTGCAATTTTTTTTAACTGAAACTTTTTAACTCCTGGCATTTTCCTAGTACCAGTACTTTCAGTTTTTCTCTTCAGAAGTATCCGAGTATTTGCCCAGCGGTCTCATAGCGCCGCTTCAATAACTGGGCTTTGCACCCCCCTGAAACATTTGTCGCCCGGCATGCAGTATTGGTTGCGCGATGACAACAGTGAAGGAGAGAGCATGTCTGCAACGATCTCGCTCAAAAAACCGATGGCGCGCAGTAGTAACATCGCGCTGGACCTTATTCAATTTGCACTAGCCCTTGCCGCTTTCCTATTCTTTGTCGGCATGGCACACCTGTTCCTGACGGAGCAGGCCACTTTGGAAACGCAGAACCAGGAATCCGCCGATACGATGACTGCGCGTCAT
>JAGNOM010000189.1 GCA_017990155.1 Propionivibrio sp.
CCGCATCCATGACGGCGCCGGCGCGACCGCTGGTACGACCATTGCCGCCAAGCTCGAATTCTTCAACCCGGCGCACAGCGTCAAGGACCGCATCGGCGAAGCGATGATCAGCGCGGCCGAAAAAGCCGGCCTGATCAAGCCCGACACCATCCTCGTCGAACCGACCAGCGGCAATACCGGCATCGCGCTCGCCATGGTCGCCGCCGCGCGCGGCTACAAGATCGTGCTGACGATGCCCGAAACGATGAGCAAGGAGCGTCGCGCGCTGCTGCGCGGCTTCGGCGCCGAATTGATCCTGACACCCGGCCCCGACGGCATGGGCGGTGCGATCAAGAAGGCCGAGGAACTGGCGGCGGCCGATTCGCGCTATCTCTTGTTGCAGCAGTTCAAGAACCCGGCCAACCCGGAAGTCCACCGCACCACCACCGCCGAAGAGATCTGGCGTGATACCGACGGCCAGGTCGACATCCTGATTTCGGGTGTCGGTACGGGCGGCACGATCACCGGTATCAGCGAAGTGATCAAGGCGCGCAAACCCTCGTTCCAGGCGATCGCCGTCGAACCCGATGCGTCACCGGTGCTCTCTGGCGGCGTCAAGGGTCCGCACCCGATCCAGGGCATCGGCGCCGGCTTCATTCCGGACGTGCTGAACACCAAGATCTACGACGAAGTGATCCGCGTCAAGAACGACGATGCGCTGAATACGGCACGCCGGGCGGCGCGCGAGGAAGGCTTGCTGGTCGGGATTTCGTCCGGCGCTGCGCTGTGGGCGGCGATCGAAGTCGCCAAGCGACCGGAGAACGCCGGCAAGCTGATCGTGGCGATCATCCCGTCGTTTGGCGAACGGTATCTGTCGACCGCCTTGTTCGCCGGCTTGACCGACTGACGCCGGAGGCGGTGGCGAGACTTCGAAGCCCCCGCCGGTCGCTCGCGATCAAGACGTCACGCCACGGAATCAAAATCGCGCCGCGATTCCGTGGCCCGGCTCATGGCATTGAGGGCGCCGAAGAAGTCGCGATCCGCACTCAACATGTGCTGCGCAACCAGGTCGTAGCCAAGAAACTGAAAGAGTTCGCCGATCCCGAGCATTCCGGCGTGGAAACGCCCGACCAGTGTCAATGCCCGGTCGAGCAACTGGTGGTGGATGATGCGATGCTCCGCCGTTCCCTGATAGCCGGCCGTCGCGATGATCACCTCCTCGTCCTTGAAGTGGCGCACGACGTCGCCCATCAGCTGGTCGATCAGTTCGGCAAGTTCATTCACCGGTCGTTCCGAGAGCATGGCCGACAGAATCCGGTTGGCGTCGTTGAACAAGATGCGGTGCTGTTCGTCGATGACGGCGTTGCCGCACTCGTAGGCCGAATGCCAGACGAGATGGATGAAGGACGACGCCAGGCTGCCACCCGCAGGAGAACCGCCGGACATCGACGTCGATATCTGAACCGAGTTGTTTCCCTTGACCTTGGCCTGATACATCGCCGCGTCCGCCCACTTGAGGATGTCCTCGCGCGACGCCTCATCGCCCGAAAACACGGTCAGCCCGATGCTGGCTGTGCAGTGATACTCGAGCATTTCGTCGCCAGAGCGATCCTGCGTCACGACCAATCGGTACGTTTCAGCCAGAGCATTGCGAATCTTCTCGGCCACGAGCGACGCGCGGGCGGTTGATTCGTCGCGGTCTGCTTCGAGCTCCCCGATGATCACCACGAACTCGTCGCCGCCATAGCGCGCGACCGTATCCATTTCCCGCACGCAGGCATTCAGCCGCCGCGCCACCTCGATCAGCAACAGGTCGCCGACTTCGTGGCCGAAGGTATCGTTCAGCGGCTTGAAATTATCGAGGTCAATGAACAGCAGACCGCCGAACAATCCGCTCCGCCGGCTGGCAGCGAGCGCCTGACTCAGGCGGTCGTAGAGCAGACGGCGATTCGGCAGGCTGGTCAGCGAGTCATGGAACGCCATCTGGCGCACCTGCGCTTCCATTTGCATGCGTTCCGAGATATCGCGCGAGACACCGAGGATCGAGACGAACTTGCCGTCGGAATCTGACATCACCGTGGCGGTGATTTCGGTCCACACCGTCGAACCGTCCTTGCGGCGCTGCTCGAGTTCGCCGCGAAAATCGGGCGGCCGGAAACCGGCTGCGATGGTGGCGATGAATTTTCCGATTTCCACCTGCGCCACCGCGAGGGACTCCGGCGTCAGATAGTCCGCCATTGACTGCTGCATGACCTCCTGTACCGAAAATCCGCGCAGCTTTTCAACCGACGGACTGACGTAGGTCAAACGACCGTCGAGATCCATCGTCCAGATCACGTCGGAAACACTGTCCGCGAGAAGCCGGTGCCACGCCTCGCTGACGCGCAGCGCCTCCTCGGTCCTGCGGTGTTCGGTGATGTCGGTGCCGACGCCCATCAGATACGTCTTGTCATGCGTATCGAAACGCACGCCGTTAAGCGAGAAATAGATCTGATGGCCGTCCTTGGCCAGCAACGGCGCTTCGACGACGCCAACACCCTTGCTCATCACCTCTTCGACCGCCGCCAGAACGGCATCGCGGTTCTCCGGAAAGTGCCAATCCAGAATGTTCCGGCCCTTCATTTCCTCGGGACTGAAGCCGAGCAACGCCTCATGCCGCTTGTTCCAGAGCACCAACTGGTTCTCGGGATAGGCGTAAAGGTAGAAGATGCCCGGCAGGTTTTCGATCAGCGAACGTGAGAACTGCTGCTGCGACTCGAGCTCCCGGGTGATGCTCTTGAGATCGGAAATGTCGCGCGCGATGCCGAACAGCCCGACGATCGCGCCCGCGTCATCGCGGATCGGATACTTGCGGTTGTCCACCCAGCCCTTGCTGCCATCCTTGCGCAGGATTTCCTGCACCTCATGCGCCACCGCCACGCCGGAAAAGACCTTCTTCTCAAGCTCGTAGTAACGGTCGGCGTATTGTTCGGGGAAGACGTCATAGTCGGTCTGGCCGATCAGGTCGGTCCAGTGTTCTACCGGCGCGGTCAGCGCCACCAGCGTCTGGCTCGCGCCGGTAAAGACGTGGTTGCGATCCTTGAAGAAGATGAAGTCGTCGGTGTTGTCCATCATGGCCTTGAAGTTGGCCATCATGGTCTGGTCACCCGAGCTGCGCCACAGACTCTTGGCATCCTGCAGCAGCACGTCGACCGTCGCCGGCAAGCCATTCTCCGCAGGCGCCCGTGCGTACTCGCCGCGAACGCAGCGAACCCGGCCGTTGGCCTGCCGCAGGCGAATGTTGAAGGTTCCGCGCGCTGAATCCGGGGCATTGGACTGATCTGAAAAAACGACGTCGGCGACGTCTTGATCCCCTTGGTGGATCAGGCTCACGAGCGACACCTCACCGCTCAGGAAAGCCTCGGGCCGAAAGCCAAGCAGCCGCTCGACACAACCGTCGACCGATACCGTCCGCGCCGGGTCGGAACGCTCGATCCGGAATCTAACATCGAGAAAGGGTGCTTTGTCGGACATCGGTGACTCCTGCATACGGTCATCATAATTCACCGCTGCCCGTGTTGCGATTCATTTGTTGCGGCCATTCAAAGCCGTTTCGAGGCCTTCTCCCCGCGCCTGAGTCGTCATTTGCCTGCGCCGCGGATAAGATGGCGGGATGACTACAGACACCCACACGGCAGGCAGCGCGCGCAGCGTTTGTCCGCACGATTGCCCCAGCGTCTGCGCGCTGGAAGTTCAACTCCGGACACCCGAGCGCATCGGACGTATCCACGGCGCGCAGCAGCCTTATACGGACGGCGTCATCTGCGCCAAAGTCGCGCGCTACGCCGAGCGCGTGCACCATCCCGAGCGCCTGATGCAGCCGCTGCGCCGCGTCGGCGAAAAGGGCAGCGGCCGCTTCGAGCCGATCGCCTGGGACGACGCGCTCGATATCGTCGCCGCACGGCTGCAGGCGGCCATCGCGCAGTACGGGCCGGAAACGGTGTGGCCCTACCACTACGCCGGCACCATGGGCTACATCCAGCGCGGCGCCATCCGCCGGCTCGGGCACGTCGCCGGCTGGTCGCGCCAGCGCGAGACCTTCTGCATCGCACTGTCCGATCCCGGCTGGCTGGCTGGCGTCGGCGTCAAGCGTGGCGTAGATGCCCGCGAAGTCGTGCAATCGGACCTGATCGTTATCTGGGGCGGCAATCCGGCGCACACGCAGATCAACTTCATGCACTGGACGCAGAAAGCCCGGCGCGAACGCGGCGCAAAGCTGGTCGTCATCGACCCCTACCGTACGGCGACAGCCGAAAAGGCAGATCTGCATCTGGCGCTCAAACCGGGCACCGATGGCGCACTGGCCTGCGCGGTGATGCACGTATTGCTCGCCGAAGGGCTGGCCGACCGTGACTATCTGGCGCGACTTACGGATTTCTCCGAAACGCTCGAGCGCCATCTGGCCGAGAGAACGCCGCAATGGGCCGCAGCCATCACCGGCTTGTCGGTCGACGAAATCGTCGCCTTCGCGCGTCTCTACGGTTCCACGCAACGTAGCTACCTGCGTGTCGGCTACGGTTTCACGCGGCAACGCAATGGCGCGGCGGCCATGCACGCTGTCACGTGCCTGCCGGCGATCACCGGCGCCTGGGCGCATCCGGGCGGCGGTGCGCTATATGGCAACAGCGCCCTGTACGGGCTGAAGACAGCGTTCCTGTACGGACTGGACGGCGAAGTTGCGCCAGCGCGCCAGCTCGACATGGGCCGCCTCGGCCAAGTCCTCGCCGGCAACCCGCGCGACATCGGCAACGGCCCGCCGGTGACCGCGCTACTGATCCAGAACACCAACCCGGCCGTCGTCGCGCCGGAAAGTGCCGTGGTGCGCGCCGGGATGCTGCGCGACGACCTGTTCACCTGCGTCCATGAGCAATTCATGACCGACACGGCGTGGCTTGCGGACATTGTGCTGCCGGCGACGACCTTCCTCGAACACGACGATATCTACACGGCCGGTGGTCACACCTTCCTGCAGGCTTCGCGCGCCATTATTCCTGCGCCTGGCGAGTGCCGCTCCAACCACGCCTTCATCGGCCAGCTGGCCGAACGACTCGGGCTGATGCATCCGGCGTTTGCGATGGACGAGTGGGCGCTCGTTGACCGTCTGCTTGCCGACTCAGGCCGAGGCCGCGCCGACGAACTGCTGGCAGCGGGCTGGATCGATTGCGCCCTGCCTTTCGAGCAAGCGCATTTCCTCGACGGTTTCGGCCATCCGGACGGACGTTTCCGTTTTGCGCCTGACTGGTCGGCGCGCGGCGAAGGCCACGCCGTCATGCCGCCGCTGCCGGATCATCTGGACGTCATCGAAACGGCAACGCCAGACAAACCTTTCCGCCTGGTCGCCGCGCCGGCGCGAAATTTCCTGAACTCGACGTTTACCGAGACGCCCAGTTCGCAGCACAAGGAAGAACGCCCCACGGCCCTCATCCACCCGGCGGTTTGCGAGCGGATCGGTATCGCCACCGGCGACATCGTGCGCATCGGCAACGATCGCGGCTCAGTGCTGATCCATGCCCTCGCCTTCGACGGGCTGCAGGAAAGCACGCTGATCGTCGAAAGCCAGTGGCCGGGTGCCGCGTTCATCGAAGGCATCGGCATTAACGTATTGGTGAGCGCCGAACCGGGATTTCCGGCCGCCGGCGCGGCGTACCACGACACGGCCGTCTGGTTGCAACGTACTCAATAGGCGCAGACCAGACCACTTGGCGGATTGGCCACGGCTCCACGGCTTCTTCGCCAGCAAATTCGTTTGTGCCGACAATACCTGTGGTGCTATTCTCTGTAACCTTTTGTAACAATCAGAAGCGGCGCGTCCTCGTGGCATCAAAAACGACCCGACTCGCCAACGGTGCACGGCTTTTCAAAAGGGGCCAGTGCGATCCGGCAAGAATAGCGGGGAACTATGGACAAGCT
>JAGNOM010000190.1:0-4668 GCA_017990155.1 Propionivibrio sp.
CAATGGGAGATTTTCGTCTGCTGGCGATCGCGCATGCAGACTTCTGTGCCGCCAAAAGCAACGCCGCCCGCGTTCTCACGCGGGCGGCGCCTTGTGCTGCGACGAGGATGCGGTTACGCGGCGTGCACTGGATACAGACGTGCGCGGCGGCGTTGCGCCAGGAAGATCAGCCCGAACACGGCGATCGCCGGCAGGAACATCCATTCCTTGTCGGGGCGGTGCGTTTCCAGCTCCATGGCGATGACGCGGCTGCCCATTTCGATGCCCGCCTTATCAGCCTTGCTGCTGAACTTTACCGAAACGACGTCGAAACGATCGCCATTCGGGATGAGGCGCAGCCCGAACTGCTCGAGCCGCTCGCGCGCCGGTGCGACTTTCCCGAGATCGATCAGAACACCCTTCTGGACCGTCTTGCCGTTCATGTTTTCGCTCTCGACCCACACGCGCAGATGATCATTGGCAGGCGCCTTTTCGACGATCTGCGTCATCTGCGCCGGCTCGACGCGCTCGAACGGCGGGTAGATCATGTCCATGAAGAAGCCGGGGCGGAACAGCATGAAGGCGATCACCAGCATCAGTACGCTTTCGTACCAGCGGCTCCGGGTCAGGAACCAGCCCTGCGTCGCCGCGACGAAGATCAGGCTGGCCGCCACCGCCGACGCGATCGTCACTGCCAGATGCGCAAAGGTATCGACGCCGATCAACAACAGCTGGGTGTTGAAGATGAACATGAACGGCAGGATGCCGGTACGGATGCTGTACCAGAACGCCGTGAAGCCGACCTTCAGCGGGTCGGTCTTGGCGATCCCCGCGGCGGCGTAGGCTGCCAACCCGACCGGCGGCGTCACGTCGGCCATGATGCCGAAGTAGAAGACGAACATATGCACGGCGATCAGCGGCACGATCAGGCCGCTTTGCGAACCGAGCTCGACGACCACCGGCGCCATCAGCGTCGAGACGATGATGTAGTTGGCCGTCGTCGGCATGCCCATGCCGAGGATCAGCGAGGCCACGGCGACCATGCACAGCATCAGCAGCAGATTGCCGCCGGAAATTGCTTCGACGAGCTCGGTGAGCACCAGACCGATGCCGGTCAGCGTCACCGTACCGACGATGATGCCGGCGGCGGCCGTTGCAATACCGACGCCGACCATGTTGCGCGCGCCGGTTTCAAGGCCGGTGCGCAAGTCCATCAAACCGGGTCCGAAGTTTTTCGCGTAGTCGCTTTCACCACGGAAGAAAGCCGAGATCGGACGCTGCGTGACGAGGATAAAGATCAGGAACATGGTCGCCCAGAAGGCCGAGAGCGCGGGCGACAGCTCTTCGATCATCAGATTCCAGATCAGCGCCGCCACCGGCAGCAGGAAATGCAGGCCGCTCTTGATCGTCGGGCCCACCGCCGGCAGCTTGAGAATCGGCGCGTCCGGGTCGTCGAGGTGCAGTTGCGGGAAACGCGACTCGTACTTGAGCAGGCCGATGTAGGAAGCCAGCATCAGCAGCGCAATGATTGCCATCGACGCATCGCCGGCCACGCCCTTGATCCACCCGAGGCCGTAGTAGACGGCGTTGGCGAGGATCACGACACCGCTCACCGTCAGGATCATGTTGATCAGGCGCGTCATCCACGGCGCCATCGACTCGCGTTGAATCCCGCGAATGTCGGCCTTGCACGCCTCAAGGTGCACGATGTAGAACAGGCCGATGTAGGAGATGATCGCCGGCAGCGCCGCATGCTTGATCACCTGCGTGTAGGGAATGCCGACGTACTCGACCATCAGGAAGGCCGCCGCGCCCATCACCGGCGGCATGATCTGGCCGTTGATCGACGACGCGGTTTCGACCGCCCCGGCGACGTGTGCCTTGTAGCCGACACGCTTCATCAGCGGGATGGTGAAGGTGCCGGTGGTCACCACGTTGGCGATCGAACTGCCCGAAATCACGCCGGTCAGCGCCGACGAAATCACCGCCGCCTTGGCCGGGCCGCCGCGCATGTGGCCGAGCAGCGACAGCGCCGACTGGATGAAGTAATTGCCGGCGCCGGCCGTGTCGAGCAGTGCGCCGAACAGGACAAAGAGGAAGATGAAGCCGGACGACACGCCGAGCGCCACGCCGAACACGCCCTCGGTCGACAGCCACAGGTGCGTCATGCCCTTGGCGAGCGACGCCCCCTTGTGCGCGATCAGATCCGGCATGTACTGGCCGAGGAAGATGTAGCCGATGAAGATGACGATCATCAGCGACATCGGCAGGCCGACGACGCGGCGCGTTACTTCGACGAGCATCACCAGGCCAGCAGCCGCCACCGCGAGGTCGAGCATCGTCGGCTGACCGGGGCGGCCTGAGAGTTGCGTATAGAAGATGAACAGATACGCGGCACAGAATGCGCCTAACAGCGCCAGCACCCAGTCCTGTAGCGGAATCCACTTGCGCGGAGAGCTCTTGAGCGGCGGGAACAACAGGTAGCCAAGAAAGATCGCAAAGGCCAGGTGAATCGCCCGCGACTGGGTATCGTTGAGCACGAAGATGCCGAGCGAGAACGGCAGCGGTGACGCAATCCAGAGCTGGAACGTCGACCACGCCAGCGCGGTGTACATCACGATCTTTGCGGACAGTCCGGTCGGCTTGCGCCCACCGGTATCCGAATCGGCGGCCAGTTGCCGAACTTCTTCGTCGGTCATCCCCGACGTTTTTACATTGCCCTGACTCACGAGTCATTCCCCCTTACACACTGCAAATAGCAACAAAAATCCGATCCATACAAACGCAAAGACGGCTCCTGAGCGGAGCCGTCGATGCATTGCCGGGATTTAGAACCCGGCCAGTCTTACATCCAGCCTTTTTCCTTGTAGTACTTGACGGCGCCCGGATGCAACGGGGCCGACATGCCGCTCTTGACCATATCCTTCGGATCAAGGTTGGCAAACGCCGGGTGCAGCTTCTTGAATTCGTCGAAGTTGTCGAAGACGGCCGAGACCATGGCATAGACGACGTCATCCGGCACCTTGGCCGAGCTCACGAAGCTGGCGACGACGCCGAAGGTCTTGGTCGCATCCGGATTACCCGGGTACATGCCGCCGGGAATCGTCGCCGTCGCGAAGTACGGGTAGTCCTTGACCAGTTTGTCGACGGCCGGGCCGGCGATCGACACCAGCTTGGCGCCGCAGGTCGTGGTCGGGTCCTGGATGTTGGCGGCCGGGCTGCCAACCACGTAGCCGAAGCCGTCGATCTTGTTGTCGCACAGCGCAGCGCCGTGTTCATCGGGCTTGAGCTCCGAAGTCAGGGAGAAATCGCTGGTCTTCATGCCCATCGCGACCATCAGCGTCGCGATCGTGTCACGCGTTCCGGAGCCGGGGTTGCCGACGTTGAAGCGCTTGCCCTTGAAGTCCTCGAACTTGGTGACGCCGGCTTCCTTGCGCGCCAGAACGGTCAGCGGTTCCGGATAGACCGAGAACACCGCGCGCAGGTCGGCGTGGGCGCCGCCGTCCTTGAACTGGGCCAAGCCCTTGACAGCGTTGTACTGGACGTCGGACTGGGCGACGCCAAAGTCGAGTTCGCCACCCTTGATGGTATTGACGTTGTAGACCGAACCGCCGGTGCTTTCGACCGAGCAGCGGATGCCGTGCTTGGCGCGTTCCTTGTTCATCAGGCGGCAAATCGCACCGCCAGCGGCGTAGTAGACGCCGGTCACGCCACCGGTGCCGATGGTGACAAACTTCTGCTGCGCGACGGCAACCGGGCTGACAAAGGTGGTACTGAGCGCCAGTGCGGCGGCAATCAGGGTCAGTTTCTTCATTGTTGATCTCTCCTGTGATGAATCGGCAAGTAACGGGTGATGCGGTGAAGGGCTGAAAAAGAACAAACCCGGCAGTACTAAAGCGCAAGAAAGACGCCAAAACTCACACACTCGCTTGGCGACACGCCCCCAGATCGCACTGAAGGCGGAAAAACACCCGCCAGATTAGCGAAAAGGAGACAAAAAGGCCATCCCGCGAAACGGCATTAGAAAGATTAATGCGCCATTTGCGGAAGAATCGCCGGATTTTTCATTTTCAGTTCAGATGGACATAGCAGCTTGCGTGCCACCTTCCGTTCAATCGTCGGGGACGCGCCGGCAAGCGATTGAATCGTCGAGATTTTCGTGGGCGCGTCGATTTTGCAGGAGCGCCCGGGAGGAAAGCACGTCAAAGCGCAATGCACAACTTTGGTGCAAACACGGTGGACGAAGCACGCATCAGGCACCGGCAAGCCCTTGTTTTTAAGGCATATCGTCAAGACGCCCCTGCGCCTCTCATGCTAGAGTCTGCGCCGCTTATCCGGCATTGGGCTGGTCGAAAGACGCAGCCGCCGCCCGCCTAAGTCAGCTTTGGTTTCGTCAATCAATCCAGGAGGAGGCGCCATGGGCGTCGAAACAGTTCACGAAATCCGCGCCGCGATCGCGCGCGGCGAATGGAGAAAACCGACTTCAGGCGTTGCGGCCGGCTTCACGCAGGCCAACGTGGTCATCCTGCCGAAGCGCTACGCCTTCGATTTTCTTCTTTTCTGCGACCGCAATCCGCAACCGTGCCCGGTGATCGACGTTGCCGAAGCCGGCGTCATCGCGCCGCCCGTCGCCGGACCGACGGGCGATATCCGCACCCAGATTCCGAAGTACAAGATTTTCCGCCACGG
>JAGNOM010000190.1:4768-5908 GCA_017990155.1 Propionivibrio sp.
GCCGAAAGCCATCTGTACTCGGCGGCGACCAACCTGCTCGGCGCCGAGCGCGTCATCCTCGTCACCGGCTTCTGCATCCGCGCCGCGATGATCGGCGAAACCGACGGGCCGTCCGGCACACTGGCGGTCGCGCACGCGCTGCGCCAGCTCGGCAAGGAAGTCGTCCTTGTCACCGACAAGTTCAGCGACACGCTGCTCGAAGCCGGTGCCAAGGCGCTCGGCGCGCCGTACCCGATCACCGTGCTGAGCCCGGTGCAGGAGGAGTCCGACCACGCCATCGACGCCCTACTCGCTTCGTTCGCGCCAACCCAGGTCGTCGCCATCGAACGCCCCGGCAGCGCGATCGACGGCCACCGCTACTCGATGCGCGGCGAAATCCTCGACGAGCTGGTGCCGTCTGCTGATCGCCTGCTATCGCCCGCCGGCGAGCGCAGCTACGCGACGATCGCCGTCGGCGACGGCGGCAACGAGCTGGGCATGGGCCATCTGCGCGATTCGCTGATGGATCGCATCAATCTCGGCGAACTCATCTTCTGCGACACCGAAGCCGATCACGTCATCCCGGCCGGCATTTCCAACTGGGGCGCCTACGCGCTGGCCGCGTCGCTCGCTGTGCTCAGCGGCAAGCAAGTGCTGATCACGCCGGAAGACGAACTCGCCATCCTCGAAGCGCAAGTCGCCGTGGGTGCGGTCGATGGTTGTACACGCAAGAACGAAGTCTCGGTCGACGGCGTCCCGATCGGCGACTACCTGCAGACGGTTGCCGACATCTTCGCCGGTTGCCAGGCGCATCTGGCCGCCGCTTGAGACCAAGGGTAGGAGCGAAGCTCGCTGCGCGATGACGGCGTCTCTTCGTAGCCCCTGCCCAATCGCCCGGTAGAACCGGGCTCCTACATAGCCCACAGCCCCTTTACCGCGACTCCTTGATCAGACGCCCGGACCCCGGTTGCACGGGCCGGGCGTTGTTTTTGTAGAGACGCGCGAAGATCGCCAGTTGCTCGGCCGAGATCGATTGCGGCTGCTTGAGTACCAGCCAGAGGACATCTTCCGAACACGGCGGCGTCGTCAGCGATCCCATGTACGTGTAGTAATTGCGGTTATCCGGCAGCAGTTGCAGCGGATCGAGCGTCAGCGACGGCG
>JAGNOM010000191.1 GCA_017990155.1 Propionivibrio sp.
ATTTCACCTGATCAGCCTCGTCGTAGATGACCAGCGCGTCGCTTGCCGCCGCCGTTGCAACACTCGGCGCGCTCGCGGCGGGCGCTGCTCCCGAAACCGGCATGATCGGAATCGTCACGCCGTTGCCGACCTGCGCCTTGCTCGACGCCGCCAGCTCCGACATCGCCCGCGCGAAGCTGTCGAGCGACGAATCGCGCTGCTTCACGCTGTCCTGCACCTCGGCCTTGAGCGCTGCGATACCCGCCTGGTACTCGACGCTCATCTTCGACACGTGCTGACCAGCGAGGTATTGCAGCAGACTCCAGTACTTGCGCCGCTCCTCGACGAGCGCGACGACCGAGCTGGAGACACCCAGCTTGATCAGACGCTTCTTGCTGTCAGCCGAGTAAATGAAGGCCGTCTTGCCCTCGCGTTGCGCCTCGGGCAGATCAACGAACTCCTCGACCGGCACGAGATCGACTGCATCATCGGCGAGCTTCCTGAACTGCTTCTTGAAGCGGATTTCGCCGAGCGCGAAGTGTGCTGGCGTCAGCGCCATGGTCATCAGTTGCAGCTTGCCGTCGGCGTCAACGTATTCGAGCGAGGTCGTGCTCCAGGTCTTCTCCGGGTCCGGGTTACCGTCAAGCGAGAACCACTCGTGCAGCGTCTTGCCGCGGCGCGGATCATGCACGAAGACCGGGTTCATCCGGCTCTCGACCGCCAGCCTCGACTGGCGCGCCGAGACGTTGTCGGCAATGCCGTTCTCTCCCTGGCACGGCGTGTAGACGTCGAGCACGGCGGGCGAATCGGTGTAGGTCAGGAACTCCATCGTGTTCTTGAGGAAGTGACCCTGCAATGCGGTACTCGTCGAACAGACAAACACGTTCGAATGGAACGACGCGATCAGCCCGAGTTCCTTGCGCGCCTCGTGCTTACCACTGGAGGCGCTGCCGACACGCGCCAGATCTGAATCCTGCCCGATGAAGCTCGACGTCGACGCCTGGCCACCAGTATTGGAATAGGCGCCGGTATTCAACACCAGCACCTTGATCGGCGTATCGCTGGCCAGGATGCGCGAGAGCGCGCCGAAGCCGATGTCGTAGGTGGCACCATCGCCGCCGATGGTCATCACCGTCGGCATCAGCGCCAGTTCCTGCTTGGTGAAATCGCTCCACGAGAGCATGCGCATCGCCTGCTCGTACTTCTCGGGAACATAGGCGTCGTCGAGTTCGAGGCGAGCAACGCGCAGTGCGCGCACATCGGCGACGGTCTGCGCCGAGATGCCCTCGAAGATGCCCTTGGCCAGCGGCTGGGCGTCCTGGAACAGACTGTTCACCCACGGATCGTTGTAGGCGTTGAACGGGAAGGTCGACGCATAGACGCTGCTGCAGCCGGTGGAATTGGCAATCACCGCGCCGGCCGGGCCGTTGCCGGTCGGGCCGCTTTCGTAGAGGTAGAGCCGCTTTTCCAGCGTCGCGATGAGGTCGCCGATGCGCTTGCTGCGCTCTGCCTCCTTCTTCGACAGCGATGCCTGCTTGCTGCCGAGCGCTGCGATGAGGCTTTCCAGTTCGGCGATGTGCTCATGGCGGCGCTTGTCGGTGATCGCGTGGTTGGTCGCCATCACCAGCCGGATCGCCGTCACTTCGCCACAACCGCGACAGCCGCCGTGACCGCCGGTCGTCGAGTAGTAGTTGGAACGGTCGAGCAGCAAGCGCTTGATCTCGCCGCCAGGCTCGATCGCACCGTCGACAAAGCGCGCCGGCGTATTCGGCGTCTTGCTCATGAAGTCGAAGCGCTGCTGCAGAGTCGAAAGCAGCGGCGCATCCTGTTCGTGCGGCGAGAGTGCCTTCGGGCCGCAGACGTCGATGCACTCCAGACAGCCGGTACATTTCCACGGATCAATATTGACGCTGAACAGCCCGCCCATTCCGGCGACGGCCTTTTCGGCGGCATCAAAGAACGGCCGCGTCTTGGCAACCGGGTAAGTCGCCAGCACATCGACAAGCTTGGTGAAGTTACCAAGAAGCGTCGCCTGCTTGGTCGGAATCCTTGCCGCAGCTTCGGCGACGAGTTCGTGGAAGGCGCGCGCTTCCTTGCTCTGGCGATATGACTCGCGCACGGCTTCGGCGACGGCGTAGATCTGGCCGCGCATCGCTTCGCGCTGCGCTTCGGTGATGTCGAGTGTGCTGATTCCGGTGAGCAGGAGTTCGTGAATGTCGTGCACCGAGTTCGGGATCGCCGCATCCGGGCAGACCAGCGCGCACTCCATACAGCCGGTACACAGATCGGGATTGAAGATCGGCACGGCGCGGCGGAACAGCCCCTTGTCCTTCGAACCGGCGGTGCCGGCCGGCATGAACATGCCGGTGCCGGGGAGCACCGGTGCCTCGCCAATCGTCCCTTCGCGGAAGGGCTTGGCGATCATGTCGTCGAAGTACTCGCGGTCGAACAGCCCGCCGCAGCCGGACGAACCGGCCGGCTGGCACATCGCCGCCGAAAGCGAGGCGTTGTGCAGAGCGATCGGCGCCGGGCGGGCGTCGATCTTCTTCATGGCTGCGGCGTTGTAGTCGACGCACGTGGTCGACTGCAGGCCCTCGCGGATGACGGCCATGTTGCCTTCGACCACCGCCGCGCCCTTGGCACCGAACTTCTTGCTGATCTGCTTCTGGATTTTTTCCAGGATCGCATCGGCCGACGCGCCAGCGGAAACCTGCTGGACGTGACCGGCCACCGCGCCGATGAAGGCGATGCCCATCATGCGCGTCGCGAGTTCCGGCGTCGGCGCGTTGCGCTTGGCGACGCCAAAGGCATCGATGATGAGGAAGTTGATCTTCTTCTCGCGGATCGTCTTGCGCGCCGTCGGCGGCAGTTCGGCCCAGACTTCCTCGGGCGTGGCGTTCGACTGCATGATGAAGGTGCCGCCCTCGGCCAGACCGCGCAGCGGGTTGGTGTGGCTGAACGCGCGGTGATCGGGCGAGATGACGACTTCAACGTCCTCAAGTTCGGCGTTGGTAATCTTGATCGGCTCCGGACTCAGCGTGATGTAGAAATTGGTCGGCGCGCCGCTCTTCTCCGAGCCGTACTTCGGCGCCGACTTCGAGTGCATTTCGAGGACGCCGGCGAGGATATCGGTCAGCAGCTTGCCCGAGGCAATGGTGCCGTAGCCGCCCACCGAGTGGAAGCGTACACGGAACGCCGAATCAGGCAGCAGGCGCGGATTGTCACCCGTTTCCAGCGCCATCAGCTCGGTCGCCGGATAGGCGGCCCTCAAACGTTTCTGCAGTTCGGCCATGCGCGGCGACGGACTCTTCGAGAAGAACTGGGAGCCGAGATAGATGAGCGGTGCGCTATTCGGCGCCTTGCCCTCCATGTTCTTGAACGCGGCGATCAGGTGGCGCGGCTGCAGGTCGTGCCCTCCGAGGCCGAAGATCGCCGTCGTCAGACGCGGCATGGTCTTGATCGCCGGGATGCCTTCATGGCGCATTTGAGTCGCGTTTTCGCAACCCTTGAACAGCGCCTGCGTTACCAGCGTCGTCAGCGCGGTTTGCTCGGAGCGTTCGAGGACGGTGATGGCTTTCTTGCCCTTGAGCGCGGCAACCACCTCTGCATCCGGGAAAGGCTGCAATATCTTGATCGAAACGACGCCGACCTTCTTGCCCTGGCTGCGCAGGTAGGTGACGACGGCTTCGACGTCGTCGGTGACCGACCCCAAGCCGACCATCACCGTTTCCGCGTCGTCGCACATGAATGTATGGACTGGCGAGTAGTTGCGCCCGGTCAGCGCCGAGTACTCGGACATGGCCTGACGGACCAGTCCCGGCACCTCGCTGACGAAGTGCGTGCGGTGATCGGCCGAGCCAGCCTGGAAGTCCGGCTGGTTCTGCACCGCGCCGGTCAGTCCCGGATTGTTGATGTCGACCTGCGCCGGCACGAGCTGCCGGGTGCCTTTCTCGAAAGCATTGATCCACTGGCGCCGCCACTGCCCGTGCAATTCTTCAGGCAGCCAGTCCAGCGTCTTGGCGACCAGCGCGCCGTCGTTGTCCTTCTCGATCTTGGCGGCGTTGGTCGCGAGAAACTTCTTCAGTGCTGCGAAATTCGTCGCCGTGATCTCGGCTTCGTGGCGCACCAGATACTGCGTCAACTGAAATACGCGCCCCTTGGAACCGAACAGAACTTCTTGTGCCAAAGTCGGTGTCTTGATACGTCCGGCCGGATCACCGAGGTATTCGCGCAGGAGTTCGGGCTCGGGCAAGCGCGCTTCGCTCATCATGTGGCTGGTCGAGAAACCATCCATCGCGTTGGCGACGGGAATCAGCGAAAGCGCGGAGACCCGGTACGAAATCGCCGCCAGGTCGGCCGCCTCCTGCGGATTCGAGCCGAACAGGATGGTGTAGCCCGACGACAGCAGCGCATAAACATCGTCATGCCCGGCCATCACGTTGAGCGAGTGCTTGGAGACGACCCGTGCCGCAACCTGCAGCACGAAGCCGCCGACCTTCTTGCCGACCGTCACGTAGTGCGATTCCAGCGCATACAGAATGCCCTGGCTGGAGGAAGCGTTGGAGATGAACTGGCCGCCGGTCAGCGTCGCGCCGAGCGCGCCGCTCTGCGCCGAATGCTCGCCCTCCGGCTCGAAGAAAAACGGGTGCTTGCCCCAGACATTGATGCCGCCTTCAGCACGGAAGGCTTCGTAGATCTCGGCGATTTCGGTCGATGGCGTGATCGGATAACCGATGACGCCGCCGCAAACGTTGTTCATGACGTGCGCCACGGCGCCGTTGCCGTGGATGACGCTGGAGATGCCGGGGAATTTCACTTGTGGAGCTTTCATGATGAGGAATCCAATGAAATGGAAAAACGCAGCAAAAAACTGACCGCAGAAAATGACTTGACCCAAGGACTCAAAAACTGGAGCGAATGCCGGCCCAAAACACCCGGAACGCCACACGCAAGCAAGCTTCGGATCCGTGACAGGCAGTGAGGAGCGGAGCTATCCCGATGCGCTGACCGGCGACTTGGAGACCGGCAGGCAGGATGCTGAAGCTGGCGATGAAAGGACGAACGTCCGGCGACTCGCCACACGTTCCGGAGGCACGAACAACGACAATGTCTCAACTGCTACAACAACGCCCAGAAACCCAATGACCATGAACAAGCACCTTTAGCAAACCCTTGCCGCGACTGCGGCAGACGTTACCTACACTGTTCTGTTACGGATGTTCTAAAAAGCAAATGATGTGCCGTCGAGTCGATGCGCTGCCGGAAAGGAGAACGTTCGGGGCGACTACGTGCGAATCGACTGATGTAGCAGCAAGTATGCGGCGACATGGGGTCAGAAGCCAAGACCTGATATCAAAAATCGGCAAACTCTCGACCGGAAGCCAGCCGCGACCAGCGCCCGCAAGGACGACCTTCACAGCCGGTCAGGCTTTCGAAGGGTCGAAAAATCGATAGCAGTTCTTGCCGGCGAGCTTCGCGTCGTACATCGCGTGATCGGCCTGCCGCAACAGTTGATCGCCCGAAAGATCGATTGCCTGCGGGTAGAAGGTCACCCCGATGCTGGCCGAGCGCTGGAAAACCGCACCGCCAAACTCCAGCGGCTCGGCTACGGCGGCGAGCAGACGGCCGAGCGTCGGCAGGCTGTTGCGCTCATCCGGCAAGTCGAGCAACACGGCGACGAACTCATCGCCGCCCAAGCGGGCGAGCGTGTCGCCTTCGCGCAATACGCTGCGCATCCGGCTCGATACGGTGACCAGCAGATGGTCGCCGGCATCGTGACCGTACTGGTCGTTGACGCTCTTGAATCCGTCGATGTCGATGAACGCCACCGCCAGCGACTGGCCGCGCCGAAGCGCCTGCGCCATGCTCTGCTGCATGCGGTCGGAAAGCAGGATGCGATTCGGCAAGTTCGT
>JAGNOM010000192.1 GCA_017990155.1 Propionivibrio sp.
CGCCTCATCTATGCTTTGGGAATTCGTAATGTCGGCGAGACGACTGCGAAAGATCTCGCACGCCACTTCGGCAGTCTCGATCGTCTGATCGCCGCCAGCGACGAGGAGTGGCTCCAGGTCAATGACGTTGGTCCGGTCGTCGTCCAATGCCTGCGTCAGTTCCTTTCCGAGTCGCACAATCTTGAAGTGATAGAGCAACTGCGCGCGGCCGGTATCGCTTGGCTAGAGGGCGAGCCTCAGCGGACGGCGGCGGGGTCGCTCGCTGGCAAGGTGTTTGTGCTCACCGGGACTTTGCCAGCGCTTTCACGCGAAGAAGCGAAAGCGTTGATCGAGTCGGCCGGTGGCAAGGTCAGCGGATCGGTATCGAAGAAGACGGACTATGTGGTTGCCGGCGAGGAAGCCGGTTCAAAGCTCGAAAAAGCGCAGGCGCTAGGTGTGGCCGTGATCGATGAGGCACAATTGCGAACCCTGCTGGGCGAACAATAAACAGAGAGGAGAGACGTCGAATGAAAAGAGTCAGAAAGGCAGTCTTCCCGGTCGCAGGACTCGGCACCCGTTTTCTTCCGGCGACGAAGGCCAGCCCGAAGGAAATGATGCCGATCGTCGATAAGCCGCTGATTCAGTACGCGGTCGAAGAAGCGGCGGCGGCAGGGATCACCGACATGATCTTCGTGACGGGACGAACCAAGCGCTCGATCGAGGACCATTTCGACAAAGCCTACGAACTCGAAACCGAGCTTGCTATGAAGCACAAGACCGAGATGCTTGAAACCGTGCGCTCGCTTTTGCCCAAGAACATCAACTGCATCTACATTCGCCAGCCGGAAGCGCTTGGCCTGGGTCACGCGGTTCTGTGCGCGAAGCCGGTGATTGGCGACGAACCTTTCGCCATCCTGCTCGCTGACGATCTGCTCGATGCCAATCCGCCGGTGATGAAGCAGATGACCGACGTCTTCAACGAACGCCAGTGTTCGGTGATCGGTGTGCTCGATGTACCGCGTTCGGAGACGCGCAGCTACGGCATCGTCAAGTCGAGCTACGTGAGCGACCGTCTCGAACGCTTCGAAGGCGTCGTCGAGAAGCCGAAACCCGAGGATGCGCCATCGACGCTGGCCGTCGTCGGCCGGTACATTCTGACGCCGCGCATCTTTCATCATCTGGAAAACGTCAAGCCGGGGTCCGGCGGAGAAATCCAGTTGACCGACGGCATGGCCGCGCTCCTCGCCGAAGAGCAGGTGTTGGCTTACCGCTACATCGGAACACGTTACGACTGCGGTTCCAAGCTGGGCTACTTGCAGGCGACTGTTGACTTTGGCCGACGCCATCCCGAAGTCGGCGCCGATTTCTCGAACTATCTGAAAACCCTGGAACACGCATGACTGATATACAAAAAATCAAGGACATCCTGGCTTCGGCTGACGTCATCCATACGGAAGAAGAAGTCGCCGCCGCAGTGAGCCGCGTTGCGCGCGAAATCACTGAGAAGCTGGGCGAAACGAACCCGTTGCTCCTCGTCGTGATGAGCGGCGGCGTGCCGTTTGCCGGTCACCTGATGACGCAGCTGCACTTCCCGCTCGAATTCGACTATCTGCATGTGACGCGCTACGGTCAGGAAACTTCTGGTGGCGCGCTCTCCTGGCGCGCTGCGCCGTGGACGCCGGTCAAGGGCCGTACGGTCATCATTCTTGACGACATCCTCGATGAAGGGCTGACCTTGGCGGCAATCGTCGAGCGCATGAAGGAACTGGGTGCGGCGGCGTGCTATACCGCTGTCGCGACCGATAAACTCAATGGCAAGAAGAAACCGCTCAAGGCCGATTTCGTCGCACTGACCGTTCCCGACCGGTTCGTCTTTGGCTATGGCATGGATGTGCGCGGCGCATTTCGCAATCTTCCCGCGATCTATGCCATGAAGGAGGAGTGAAATGCTCGCGGTGATCGGTGGTAGCGGCCTGACTCAGCTCGCCAATCTCGACGTATCGCACCGTGAGGTCTTGCGCACGCCGTATGGCGAACCCTCGGGCGCGGTGACGTTCGGCCAGATCTGCGGCCGGCCGGTGGCGTTTCTGGCAAGACACGGTTACGGACACACGATTCCGCCGCACGAGGTCAATTACCAGGCCAACATCTGGGCGTTGTGCAACCGTGGGGTTACGCGCATCATCTCGGTTGCGTCGGTCGGCTGCATTCGCGCAGACCTCAAGCCCGGTGACGTGGTCATCCCGCATCAGATCATCGATTACACCTGGGGACGGAAGTCGACCTTCCACGAAGGGCCGGATCAGCAGGTGACCCATATCGACTTTACCGAGCCTTACGACGAAGCACTGCGTCAGCAACTCATCGCAGCAGCGACTGAAGTCGGGATCGCCATCAGCGACAACGCCGTTTACGCCGCCATGCAGGGCCCACGACTGGAGACTGCGGCCGAGATCAATCGCCTGGAGCGTGATGGGGCTGACGTCGTGGGAATGACCGGAATGCCCGAGGCCTCTCTGGCACGCGAATTGGGTGTTCCATACGCCGCGATCAGCGTTGTCGCCAATTACGCCGCCGGGCGTGCCGATAGCCGCAAGGGAATCAGTTTCGAGGCGATTCAGGGCGTATTGCACGAGTCTATGGGGCACGTGCGCGCGATCATCGAAACCATGGTGGGCCATGGCGATTCGACCGGTTCTTAAGATGGGCGATCCTCGCCTGTGGCAACAGGCGAGGGCGGTCGAAGCGTTCGGCACGCCCGAGCTGCTCGCGCTGATTGATGATATGCGCGAAACCATGAGCCATCTCAACGGTGCCGGCCTGGCGGCTCCGCAAATCGGCGTCGACTTGCGCGTAGTCATCTTCGGGATCGAGGACAATCCGCGCTATCCCGATGCCGAGAGTGTTCCCTTCACTATCCTGATCAACCCGGTCTTGACACCGCTTTCCGAGGAACTGGAAGACGGCTGGGAAGGCTGTTTGTCGGTGCCTGGGCTGCGGGGCTTGGTGCCGCGCTGGCGTCATTTGCGCTATACAGGCTTCGATCCTTTTGGAACGCCGATCGATCGCGTGGTCGATGGCTTCCACGCGCGCGTCGTCCAACACGAGAGCGATCACCTTGACGGCATTCTCTACCCGAGCCGAATCCGTGATTTCCGTTGCTTCGGCTTTACTGAAGAGCTTTTCCCCGACGCGGCGCTCGCGCCTGACGACTGAGCAGCGTCTTCAACACTTGAGCCGGTCGATCAGTTCGGTTTCCAGCTTGATCCGGTCGTTGCTTTCGCCGAGGTCACCACCGCTGATCAGGAAGGTGTCTTCGACTCGTTCGCCCAAGGTGACAATCTTCGCCGTATGCAGATTGGCGCCGTGAGCTGCGAGCGTCATGGCGACGGTGTAGAGCAGGCCGGGACGATCCGCAGCGCTGACCGACAGCACGAAGTACACACCTTTTTCGTCGGCCTGGATCGTCACCGTCGGCTGAATCGGGAAGTGCTTGACTTGGCGCGATATTCGTCCGCTGGCCGGTGCCTCCGGCGCGGCCTGACGCGTGAGCCGGTCGGTGAGTTCGTGCTCGATGTAGGCGAGCATGTCCTTGTCCTGGTCGCGTCCGCTGACATCGAGCAGCATGAAGCTGTCGAGCGCGTAGCCGTTGCGCGTCGTGTGAATCTTGGCGTCCATGATGTTGAAGCCGGCCCGGCTGAAGAATCCGACCATGCGCGCAAACAGGTCGCGCTGATCCAGTGTGTAGGCCATGACCTCGATGCCGTCGCCATGGACATTGATGCGTGCCTTGACGATTGGTTTCTTGCTGTCGAGGCGATAGTGCAGAGCACGCGCATGCCAGCAGACTTCTTCGGCTGAATGGCGCAGGAAGTACACCGTGTCGAGTTGATTCCACAAGCGCTCGTGCGCGTTCTCCGGTATCGCGAAGTAGCGGAGCAGACGCACCGCTTCGTCCTGTCGCTCTTGAATGATGCCCTGAGTGACGGGGGCCTGGCCGCCCGACAACAACAGTCTTCGGGTCTGCGTGTAAAGCTGTTCCAGTAGCTGACCCTTCCACGTGTTCCAGACTTTTGGACTGGTTCCGCGAATGTCAGCCACGGTAAATAGGTATAGCGCGGTCAGGTGGCGCACATCCTTCGCGATTGCGGCAAAGTCGGCGAGGATGTCCGGGTCGGAGATGTCCTTCTTCTGCGCGACGTTCGACATGACGAGATGTTGGCGAACGATCCAGACGATCAGCTCGGTGTCCTCTTCGCTTAAACCGTGGCTCGTGCAGAATTCGAGAGCGTCGATCGCGCCAAGTTCGGAATGGCCGCCGCCGCGCCCTTTAGCGATATCGTGGAAAAGCGCGGCAACATACAGCACCCACGGGCGATCGAAGTTGCTGATGAGCTGGCTGCAGAACGGGTATTCGTGACCGAACTCCGATTCCGAGAAGCGGCGCAGGTTGCGCAATACGCGAAGAATGTGCTGATCCACCGTGTAGGCATGAAACAGATCGTGTTGCATCTGGCCGACGATGGCGCCAAAGTTCGGCAGGTAGCGACCAAGGATGTCGAACTGGTTCATCCGGCGAAGCTCATGCAACACGCCTCGCGGTTGCTTGAACAGCGAGACAAAACACGCTTTGTTTTCCGGGTCGCTGCGGAATGCATCGTCGATCAGCTGCCGAGCCCGCCATAGCGCGCGGATCGTACGCGCGGTCATGCCTTTCAGCTCGGAGTGTTGCTGCATGACAGAGAAGGCCTCAAGGATCGCGCCGGGCTTCTTGTTGAATACGTCTTCGTCGGTTACATCAAGCAGTTGGTGCGTGTTCTGGAAGCGTTCGTTGATCACTTGCGGAACCTGCGCTGCCGGCGGGAAGATCGCCGTGCCCATGTTCTGGAGCAGGATCGTGTTCAGTTGGGTGACCGACTTCGCCGTTCGGTAGTACTCCTGCATGAGGAGTTCGCTGGCGCGCCGGGTCGTCGAATCGAAAAAGCCGAGCTGTTCGGCGAGTGCCGTTTGGTGATCGAACAGAATGCGGTCTTCGCGCCGACCGACGAGAAGATGCAGATGAATGCGCAGGCGCTGCAGGAATAGTTCGCGACGCTCAAGGCCCAGTCGCTCGCGGTCGGTGATAAAGCCGTGTTGCTCGAGATCTCGCCAGCTATTGCCAAAGCCAGCAGCCTGCGCGATCCAGAGAATGGTTTGCAGGTCGCGCAGACCGCCGGGGCTTTCCTTGCAATTGGGCTCAAGGCTGTAGGGCGACTCCTCAAACCGGAGATAGCGCTCATCCTGTTCCACCCTCTTGGAGTGAAAGAACGCCAGCGGATCAAGTTGTTGCCGGAATTGGGCTTTGAACCTGAAAAAAAGAGCGCTTGAACCCGCCAGGAGTCGCGCTTCCACGAGTGCCGTCTGCACCGTCAGGTCGGCGGCCGCTTCCTCCAGGCATTCGTCAACGGTGCGTACACTGTGTCCGATTTCGAGACCGATGTCCCAGAACAGGCCGACGAGTTGTTCGAGCTGCGCTTTGAGCCTGGTATCGGCCGGCTCCGGAAGCAGGAGCAATAGATCAATGTCGGACGCTGGCCACAATTCACCACGGCCATAGCCACCGAC
The DNA here is from genome assembly GCA_017990155.1 of Propionivibrio sp. Taxonomy (GTDB): domain Bacteria; phylum Pseudomonadota; class Gammaproteobacteria; order Burkholderiales; family Rhodocyclaceae; genus Propionivibrio. The sequence goes on from JAGNOM010000192.1 coordinate 5,584, forward strand.
CGCAACCAGCGCCAGCGAAGCGGGAAAATCCAGTTCGTCCCAAAGCTCGCAAAGAACCGCATCAACGAGATGTCGGCGCCCCAACAACAGGGCAGAGACATCTTGTGCCTCGGAATACCGCTGCTTCAGCGTGGTCTGCTCGACTTGCAGTCGGCTCCGGTAACGTGCCAGCAGTTCGCTGCGAGCGTCGGGTGCGAGAATCATGAGCGTGACTTGATGCAATCGGGCGCGATGCGGGCGCCCTCGGAAAGCGTCAGCACTTCGAATCCTGTCTCGGTGACAAGGATCGTATGCTCCCACT
>JAGNOM010000193.1 GCA_017990155.1 Propionivibrio sp.
CTGTTGGGGCCGGGATAGACACGATAGCTGTCGGCATACGGATAGCTGGCAATCGCCGCCTCAATCTCGCCGATCATCGCATCGACGCCCTCGCCGCGATGGTCGACCAATAGCTGCGGCCGCTCCCCGTACCACAGGCCATCGGGCAGCGCGTAGTTGCGCTGGACAACATCGGGCGCGCGCCAGCCGACGACGTCGTAGCGCGTGAATGCAGTCTCGCCCGACTTCTTGACGATGATCCACGGATGCACGGCGACGTAGCGCCGCCAGCCGTAGGTCGGCGCGACGTACACCTGGACGATCGCCGTCTCGCGCAAAGCGACCGGATCGGGCGCGATCCCGGCCGAGTGCTTCGGCGCCGTGCGCCAGGTATAGGTCTTCGGCGCATCGTCGGCGAGTGAGGCATTGGCCACGCTAAGTCCGAAGGACAACGCGGCCAACCCGACGAAGGCGGTTACGAAACGGGTGGTAAGCCTCATCTTCCCCATTTGTCAGCGATCACCGTCGAGCGGCTGCAGCCCGATGGTTCCGACCAGCCCGGCACGGTATTCCGGCGAACCGGCGCGCACGCGCTCGGTTTGCGTCTGGGCACGCCGTGCGGCAATCCCCAAGCGCGTGACGACGCCAGCGTTATCCGGGCGGTCGATGAACTCATAGAGCGAGGCGACGGCACGGGTCAGGCGCTTTTCGTCGGCGCGCTGTTTGGCGTCGAGGCGCTCGGCGTACCAGTCGCTGGCTAGCACCCTTTCGCGGGTGAACATCGCGCGCAGTTCGGGCGAGTCAAGGCCGAGGCCGCTCTCGCTGCGCCCCTTGGCCATGATCTCGAGCAGCGCTTTGAGCGGCGGGCAGGCCATCGCAATCGTACCGTCGGCGAAGTAGGACTCGGCGACACGCTGGTGCGTCGCGACGATATTGGCGACGCCGTCGACATAGATGTCCATATCCTGCAGTTCCGGGCGCAACATCTCATCGGTAAAAACCGAGTGCGGATGCAGGAAGACGCGGCCGAAGTAGCGGCTGGTGAAGCGCGCGGTGACGCGATAGCCGAGGCGGCTGGCGAGCACCGGCTTGCCGTTGTGTTCGAAATCCTCGACGCGTTCCAGCGCACCCTCGGCGATCAGACGCTTGGCATCGCGCTCTTCCGGACTCATGCGCGCGAAGATTTCCGGCACCAGCAGGCTGATGTCGTGATCGACGCGCACGTTCGGCCCGACGTAACCGGCGGCCGACAACCAGCCGTCGTGCCCGGTCAGCGCCAGCGAAACGAAGGCGGCGTTGAGGTCGATGATCGCCGGCAGCATGTTGAACGGCCCCTTGGTCAGCGCGCCTTCCGAGCCGGCGCCGGTCGTCGACGGCGACTTTCCGGTCATCGAGCTGATGTACTCCATGAAGAGTTCGGGCAGCTCCATGTAGTGCAGCGGGTTGAACGGACACAGCGGCCGGATGCCTTCTTCCGGCGGATTGTTGCGCCGCCCGGTGGCAACCACGTGCACCGGTGTGATCAGCGCTTCGCCGGAGGGCTGGCGGCGGAAAAGACGCATCGCCAGTTCGGCCGACGCCGTTTCCTTCGGGCAGGCAATGTCGGTGCGCAACTGCAGGTAACGCGGGTTCTTGGTCGGCTTGCCGTCGACGATGCGCGGGTGCGCCGAGGAGACGAAGTACTTCGGCGAGGCATCGTCCGGTGCGTCGGCCGCGGCCTGGATCAGGCGCTGCATCGGCGCGGTAAAGGCGTTGAAACCGATCGCGTCGTCAACGAGTTCGCGAGCGTCGGCGCCGACCAGTGGCGCGAAGTTGGACATAAACGAAGTCGGCAGCGCGATATCGGCTTCGGCCTGGCCGTCGTAGCCGCGATGGATCGCGTCATCGGGCCGCTGGAAGAGGTAGCGCTCGCAGTTCTTCACATACTTCTGCGAGACCTCGCCGGGCTGCCCGCTGACGACACCCGCCGGGACGACGACGCTGGCCGTGATGTCGTCCTCGGTCTGCACCTTGATCGCCGGGTGGAAGTCGTGGCGCAGGCCGAAGACGCGCCAGGAGCTGTCCTTGCCGAAGCCGATGCGCAGCGTGTTGACGATCAGCTTGCGGCCGTCGAGTTTCAGCGAATAGCCTTGCCGACCATTGATGACATCGACCGAGTAGTGCTTGCGCCAGTCGTTGCCCCATTCCGGGCGATGGAAGCGTTTGACGACGAAGACGAGTTCCTTGACGTGCTGCGGAATCGAGCGCAGCCACTCGTTGTACTCGTCGTTGTATTCGCGGGAAGACGGCGTCAGGAGCTTGATGACGCTGCCCATCGAGCGTTCGTTGCTCAGGATCAGGCGGTGATCGACACCATTCTTCGCCGGATCGCGGAAGCGGTCCGAGAAGTCGCGCGCGAGGATGGCGGCGACCGCTTCCATGTCGCTGTCAACGCTCGGCACATAAACGTAGCCTTCGAGAATCGCATCCGAGAGCGCCTTCGAGATTTCCGATTTGCCGCCGCCCGACACCGTTGCCGGTTTGTGGCAGTCGGTCACGTCGGCCGAGGTGCCGACGAGGTTCCATTGTTTGCGATCGGTGCGCGACGGCTCCATCTGCATGCGGTAGCCGTTCGGCCCCATGTAGGTTTTGCCGGCCAGCATCTTGATCGATGCCGTGCTGCCGTCCGCCTTCGCCCACGACACAGTCTGCGTGCGCAGGCTGTAGGTCGATTTCGCAGGCACCAGCACGAGGTGCGGGTTGAGCTTGTCGAGCGCGTGGCCTTCGGCTTGCACAACAAAGCGCTCGGCATCGCGCTTCAGTACGTCGTCGAGCGAGTATTCGTCGCCAGCGGTCAGATCGGTGTATTCCTGACCTTCGTTGTAGCTCGGGAAGACGAGCGCGCCGCCGGCGTGCTCTTCCTCGGCGAAGCCATAAAGGTTGGCCGAGAAGCTGATCTGCGTTTTGACTTCCTTCTTGCAGTAGCCGAAGTAGTTGTCGGCGATCAGCGTCACGACGACGCCGCGCGCGTCGCGGGCGCAGATCTTGAAGGCGTTGCCGCTGTTGTACAGCTCGCTCTCGCTCTTGTAGCACATGCCGTCGCGGCGCTGCCGTTCGGTCGCCGCGTCCCACTGCGGCAATCCAAGCAGATGCTTGGGCACACCGACCAGATGCGGCGCGAGGATCACGCAGCCGCTGTGCCCGGTCCAGCTATCGGGGTCGAGCGAGGCATCGTGCTCCGGCAGGTAGGGATCGCCACCGTTGCCGAAAATCGATTCAACAAAGTCGAGGTTGGCGACCAGCGAGCCGGGGACGAAGAAGCGCGTTTCCATGCGCTTTTCCGAGATGAAGCCAGGCACGCCCGGCACGACCAGCGGGCGTAGTTGCAGCGAGACGTAGCACGCCGCCGGCACCGGCTCGTTGGCCGTGAAAGGCAATTGCATGGATTCGGCCGGTGGATTGAGCGCCAGCGCGAGCAGGCGGGAAAACGCCAGCTTGGGCACCGCGAGCTTGTCGTCCGGTACCGGCAGACCGCCTTCGACGAGGTGGAAGACGCCGGCCGTCGTGCGGCGGTCGCTCGCCGGGTTGTGCAGAACGCCGTTACGCAGGCGGTAGCTGGAGAGCAGCGGCGATTTGAAGTAATCGCCATTCGCCGGCAGCGACAGGCCGCGCGCGAGACCCGCCTGATCGAGGACGAGCGTGCGGCGCGGCAGTTGCGGCGCCGGGCCGACTTCGGCGAGGTAGTCGGTCAGGAAATTCTGGATGCGTTGATCGACCGGGCACAGGCGGTCGGCCAGGCGACGATTGAGTTCGCGCTGGCGCGCCAGGATCGGCTCCATCAGTCCCGTCACCGCGGTACCGGCGTCCGTGGCCAAGGGCAGGCCAAGCAGCGCCAGGCGCAGGTTGATCGCGGCGTTGAGGTCTTGCGGAGCGATGGCGGGAGGAACGGGGGCGGAACGGTCTGTGGAATTCATTTTCGACTCAATCGGTGGTTTGGGTAGTTTGAAAACGTGCAGCGCTACTTAGCGTAGCCCGGCTCGACGCGAAATCAACTCGGCCGGCGCAGCGACGACGACTGTGTGACCATCGTCCCTGGCTAAAGTTTGCCGCACGCGGATTATCGGGCGCGAAACCCATTAAGTATAATTAAATAAATTCTGACGCCTCATTTGACCCGGCTTATACATGCCAAGACGAAGAATCACCTTCCGCCAGTTGGAGACCTTCAGCACCGTCGCCCGCCTTGGGAGCTTTACCAAGGCAGCCGAAGAGCTGCACCTGACGCAACCCGCCGTTTCAATCCAGATCCGGCAGATTGCCGAGACGATCGGGCTGCCACTGTTCGAGCAGAACGGGCGCGAAATTGCGCTGACCTCGGCCGGTGCCGAACTGCTGGCGACCGTACGCCGCCTCGACGACGTGTGGAACCGCTTCGAATCGGCGATCGACGGACTGAAAGGTCTGAAGCGCGGCAAGCTGCGCATCGGCCTCGAGATGACCTCGAAGTACTTCCTGCCGCGCATGCTGGGCGCCTTCTGCCAGCGCTACCCGGAGATCGCCATCGAGCTGGAGATCGCCAACCGCGAGAAGATCGTCGCCCGCCTGCGCGACAACGAGGACGACCTCTACGTCATGTCGCACCCGCCCGACGACATGGACCTCGTCATCCAGCCCTTCCTCAGCAACGAATACGTCGTCGTCGCGCCCAACGCGCACTGGGCGGTCGGCAAGCGCCGGAGTCTGCGCGAGCTGGCCGACGAATCCTTCCTGCTGCGCGAAGTCGGCTCCGGCTCGCGCCACATCATCGACGAACACATGCAGGCGAGCGGCGTCCATCTCAAGGCTCGCCTGTCGCTGGCCAGCAACGAGGCGATCCGCGAACTCGTCGCCAGCGGCATGGGACTCGCCGTGCTCTCGCGTCACGCGCTCGGCGACAATCCCGAGCGCGACGGACTGGCGATCCTCGACGTCGAAGGCTTCCCGCTCAAGCAACCGTGGAGCGTCGTGCACCTGCGTAACAAGGTGCTCTCGCTGCCGGCGCAAGCGTTTCTCGACGAACTGCTGCACAGCGAGCCGGTCCGGCCGGAGTAGCTTCAGGAAACGACGTCAGGCGACAAGCGGAACGACGGCACAGCCCAATCCGGCAGGACACCACCTTCGCCAACGATCCGGCGCATGGCTGCCATCAGCGTCTCCGTGCTCGCGTCAATCGGCAGTTCGCCGGCATGTACGCCGTTCATCACGAGCAAGGTATCGACCCCGGCCGCCGCACCACCAGCAATATCGTGATGCAGCGAATCGCCGACGGCGAGCGTTCGCCCGGCGCCCTGCTTTGTCAGCAGGCCCAGGCAATAGCCGTAGATGGCGCGGTGCGGCTTGCCCACGTAGTGCACGACGCCGCCGCGCGCGGCATAGCGCGCGGCAATCGCACCGGCGCCCGGCTTCAAGCCGGTGGACGTAATGCGCGCCAGATCGGGATTGGCGCAGACGAGCGGCATCCCGCGCAGCACGCCCAGTTCGACCAGCCGCTCGTATTCGCGCATCGGCCGCGTGTCATCCATGCCGGTCAGCAGAATGAAGTCGGCCGCTTCCGGGCGGCTGAGGATGATCGGCAGCCCGTCCGCGAAATGGCTCAAGCGGTCGCTGGCGAACAAGGCGCAGCGCCTGCCCGCCAGCGCGCCGCAAAAACCCTCCCCGGCCGCCAGCATGCGCCAGGCGATTTCGCCAGAGGTCACGAGATGCGAATAGCACGCGGCCGGGATACCGAGCCGGTTCAAGCGTTGTTCACTCTCCGCCGCGCGCCGGCCGCTGTTACTGATCAGGATCACCGCCTTCCCGGCATCGACCAGCCGGCGCAGACAATCGACCGCCCCTGCGTAAGGTGCCAGCCCATCGTGCAGCACACCCCACTGAT
>JAGNOM010000017.1 GCA_017990155.1 Propionivibrio sp.
AGCGGCACGACACGATGCGTCGCGATCAACTTCCTGTCGATGGCCGTCTTCAGGACGTGAGCATCATCAAATGCTTCAAGGTCAAGGAGCGGGTAGCCAAACGTGTCGGAGGCGAAACGTGCGATTTCAGTCGACGTGGCTTTCCTGGTGGTCACCAACTGTTCGATGAATGTCGTCCGCGTGGCAGCAGATTGTGCGAGCAGCGTTTCCGCCTCGGCTTCCCGTAACCGGCCGGCTTGAACGAGTGCGCGGGCGAGGCCGCTGAGAGATGATTGCTGCGGGTTGACTGCCATATTTTGCTAGGGAACTGACGCTCCATGGCGCCGAAAATTCAAGGCTGACACATTTGTTCAAACTATGTCAGATTAATGATGCATGGACTTATTATGTTTGTAAACGGCGGCAGCGGCGCGGAATGACAGGGAAAAGCGGCTGCTAAATCCGCCCGAGGATGAACTCAGTGACAAATCGGCTACCGACGTAGGCCAACATGAGCACAAGGAAACCGGCCAAAGTCCAACGCAGTGCGATTCGTCCGCGCCAGCCATACGCTTTTCGGCCAATCAGAAGCGCCGCGAAAATACCCCAGGAAAAGAATGCGAAAAGGGTCTTGTGGTCGAGGACGACTGGTTTGCTGAAGACTTCTTCTGAAAACATGACGCCGGTTACAAGTGCAACGGTCAGGAGAGAAAACGCGACAGCAATCATGCGGAATAGCAGCGCTTCCATCGTCAGTAATGGCGGCAGGTTGGCAAATCGCAATCCGATACTTGCTTTTTGGTGCAGCGTTTTTTCCACGATGCCCATAAAAACTGCGTGCATCGCCGACAACGTGAACATTCCGTAGGCCAGCATGGCGGTGAGGAAATGGACCTTGAAGCTCCAAGCGGTGGCGTGACCAATAACGTGTACTTGCGGGAAAACGATCGGAAGTAACGCGCATACTGCGGCGAGCGGGAGCACCAGCGGTTGTAGTCCGTCCATTCTGGATCGGAAACTCTCGAGCCAATAGATAATCACTGCGAGCCAGAGCATCAATGAAAGGGCAAAACTGAACGAGAAACGCATTCCAGTTTCCCCAAACAGACCGTCGTGCAACCCGATTCCTTGCAGTACGACCGCGCCAAGAATGCCAACGCGCTCCCAGCTTTGCATCGGTAGACCGTTTGTTGACGGCCCCTTGTTATGCCAGCGCGTTTTCCAGAAGTGAATGCCGAGTCCCGCATAAAGCAGCGATGAGGCGATGGGTGGCAGAAGGTGCAGTAAAATGTCTGACATTTTTTCAGTCTACACCAAGCCGGAAACCAAATGCTCGATAACCTGACTCAGCGACTAGCACGCGTCATGAAGACGCTTCGAGGCGAGGCTCGCCTCACCGAAGACAATATTGCCGACGCATTGCGCGAAGTTCGCCTGGCACTGCTTGAGGCCGACGTGGCACTGCCCGCTGTCAAGGCGTTGATTACGGCGGTCAAGGAAAAGGCTGTTGGTGAGGAGGTTATTGGCTCATTGAGCCCGGGCCAGGCGTTGATCGGGGTTGTTCATCAGGAATTGACGCGGTTAATGGGGGAGGCGCACACGGGGCTCAATCTCGCGACCCAGCCGCCCGCAATCGTTCTGATGGCCGGGCTGCAGGGGGCGGGTAAAACCACCACCGTTGGCAAGTTGGCCAAGTTCTTGCGCGAAACACAAAAGAAGAAAGTCCTGGTGGTTTCATGTGACGTGTATCGTCCGGCTGCCATTGACCAGCTCAAAACCGTTGCGGAACAGGCGGGTGTTGATTTCTATCCGTCCGCGTCAACAGACCGACCGGTTGATATCGCAAGAGCTGCGGTGGATTGGGCGAAGAAGCACTACCACGAGGTGTTGCTTGTTGATACCGCGGGGCGCCTGGCGATTGATGAGGCAATGATGAAGGAGATTGCAGAGCTTCATTCTACCGTGTCTCCTATTGAAACCCTGTTCGTGGTTGATGCCATGTTGGGCCAGGATGCTATCAACACAGCAAAGGCTTTCAGTGAAGCCTTGCCGCTAACCGGTATCGTCTTGACCAAGCTGGACGGCGATGCGCGAGGGGGGGCGGCGCTTTCGGTTCGTCATGTGACCGGTAAGCCAATCAAGTTTGCCGGTGTCGGTGAAAAGCTGGCCGGGCTTGAAGCCTTTCATCCCGAGAGAATGGCATCGCGTATTCTTGGGATGGGCGATGTCCTGTCACTGATCGAGGAAGCAAAGAAGGGGATTGATGAGCAGCAGGCCGTTGAGTTTGCCAAGAGGCTCAAGAGTGGCAAAGGATTTGACCTGAATGATTTCAAAGAACAAATCGGACAGATGAGGAAAATGGGTGGGCTGTCTGCGATGATGGACAAGCTGCCTGCGCAGTTCGCTCAGGCCGCCAGTCAGTTACCCGTGGGCGGTGAGGATAAGGCGGTGCGCCGCATCGAAGGCATTATCAACTCGATGACACCGCTTGAGCGCGGAAAGCCCGAACTGCTGAAGGCATCGCGCAAGCGCAGGATTGCGCAGGGCGCAGGAGTGCAGGTTCAGGAAGTCAATCGATTGCTCAAGCAGTTTGAGCAATCACAAAAGATGATGAAACAGTTCTCAAAAGGCGGTATTGCTAAGCTGATGCGGGGTATGAAGGGGATGCTGCCCGGGATGCGATAATCTATCTCTCTTCGCGTCGTCAGCGTGACGCGATACGGCTCTTCGTGTACGCCCAGTGTCGATCCCAGGCGCCTCGAACCAGGTTAGGGTATTGAGGCTGCCCGAGGCTGCCGTTGTAGCGGCCGAGTGCGCGGTAGAGGTCGCCTTTCTCGATGTCCAGGTAATGGCGCAAGATAGTGCAGCCGTAGCGAAGATTGGTGCGGAGATGAAACAGGTTGTCGTCTCCGCGCCCGATCACCTTGATCCAGAACGGCATGACCTGCATGAAACCGCGAGCGCCGGCGGCCGAGACTGCGTATTTCTTGAAGCCGCTTTCTACCTGGATTAGTCCGAGTACAAGTTGCGGATCAAGGCCGGCGCGAGTTGCTTCGTAGTGAACTGCGCGGAGAAACTCCAGGCGGCCGTCTCGATCAGGGATTCGTTTTTCAAGCCGGGTCGACATTTCCGAAAGCCATTCGACGGCATCAATGGATTCGAGAAACGAACTCCTTGGTGGTGCTTGATCCGATACCGTACGCGAAAGCGCAGCCCTGACGCTTTCGGACAAGGGCTCATACTTCTGCGCTCCCGCGAATACCACGGGAGGCCACAGCAGTGCCAGGACAAGGATCAGTCGGCGCACAGCCTGGCTTTCAGGAACGCGCCAATGCCCGTTACCTCGACCATTTGCGCCTCGGAATCCCTGCGACCCTTGTATTCGAGCTTTCCTTCGGCCAGTCCGCGGTCGCCGACGACGATCCGGTGTGGGATTCCAATAAGCTCCATGTCCGCAAACATGACTCCCGGGCGTTCGTTCCGGTCGTCCAGCAGGACGTCTATACCGTCAGCTTTGAGCTGCGCATAAAGGTGATCGGTCACCGCTTTGACCGATTCACTCTTGCCATAGCCCATCGGCACGATGCAAACCTCAAAGGGCGCTATCGCCTTCGGGAAAATGATTCCTCGCTCGTCATGGTTTTGCTCAATCGCCGCGCCAACAATCCGCGATACGCCGATGCCGTAGCAACCCATTTCCATGACTTGGCTCTGGCTATTCTCGTCAAGGAAGCAACATTTCAGCGCTTCCGCGTACTTTGTTCGCAGTTGGAAGATGTGCCCCACTTCGATTCCGCGGCAAAGCTCCAGCGAGCCTTTCCCGTCGGGTGACGGATCGCCGGAAATGACGTTGCGAAAATCGCCAACGGTCTTGGCATCAGGCAGGTCTCGCCCGAAGTTGACCCCTGTCAGGTGGAATCCTGCTTCGTTTGCGCCGCAGACGAGATCGCTCATCGCGTCGACCGTCCGGTCTGCAAAAACGGTAACGCTCACGCCAACAGGGCCGATATAGCCGGGCTTGCAGCCTAGGGCTTCAATAATTTCATCGTCACGCGCGAAGCGGAAGTCGCCGACGATCTTTTGCGCCTTGATTTCGTTCAAGTCGTGATCGCCGCGCAACAGAATGAGCGCAAAGCACCCTGAATCGCTGTCGGGCAAGTCGCGAATGATGGCTATGGCCTTCACCATTTTGGTGATCGATACGTTCAGAAAATCCGCGACGTCTTGGCACTTTGTTTTGTCGGGTGTCGAGACTTTTTGTTTTTCGGCTGAAGGAGCGGTTCTTTGGTTGCCCGGTGCCACCGCTTCTGCAAGCTCGACATTGGCGGCATAGTCCGAATTAGGGCAGTAGGCGAGAGCATCTTCGCCCGACTCTGCCAAAACATGGAATTCGTGCGAGCCGGTTCCGCCAATGGAACCGGTATCCGCTGCGACGGCTCGATACTTCAGGCCGAGACGATCAAATATCCGCGAGTACGTGTCGTACATGCTGCGATACTCGCGCTGCAGATCTGCAAAGTTGGCGTGGAACGAGTAGCCGTCCTTCATTAGAAACTCCCGGCCGCGCATAACCCCGAAGCGCGGACGAATTTCATCGCGAAACTTCATCTGCACCTGATAGAAATGCAGGGGCAACTGTCGATAGCTCTTTACTTCCTTGCGAACGACATCGGTGATGACCTCTTCGTGGGTCGGGCCGATGACGAAGTCGCGCTGATGCCGATCCTTAAGCCGCAGCAGTTCAGGTCCGTACTTATCCCAGCGTCCGGATTCCTGCCACAACTCGGCGGGCTGGACGGCGGGCATCGATAACTCGATCGCGCCTGCTCGATCCATTTCCTGGCGAATTACGTTCTCCACCTTGCGAAGAACGCGAAGTCCAATCGGCATCCATGTGTAGATGCCGCCGGCCAGTCGCTTCACCAGTCCGGCACGAAGCATCAGTTTGTGGCTTACGATTTCGGCATCGGAAGGCGCTTCTTTGAGCGTGGATAAGAAGAATTGCGAAGTGCGCATAGGGATTGGATTTTCGTTGAGCAAAGCCGCAATTCTACAAGACGGATCCCGCGATTGCGACGCCGACGTGTCCTTCGTGGCGTGTCCGTCGGGGCTGTGGCCGTGAATCGCGGCTTTCCAAGCGTTTGGAAATATGGAAGAATGTATTCAACTCATAATTTAGCAGGTTTTGAAATGCTTGACCGTGAAGGCTATCGCCCTAACGTCGGCATCATCTTGTGCAACGCAAAAAATGAGGTCTTTTGGGGCAAGAGAATTCGAGAGCATTCATGGCAGTTCCCGCAGGGTGGTATCAAGCGGGGAGAGTCGCCAGAGCAGGCGATGTACCGTGAGCTTTACGAAGAGGTTGGTTTGACCCCGGAACAAGTTGCGATCCTTGGACGGACTAAGGATTGGTTGCGTTACGATGTGCCGATTCATTGGGTAAAACGTGAGTGGCGCGGTAGTTACAAAGGGCAGAAGCAGATTTGGTTTTTGTTGCGAATGCTTGGTCGTGATACTGATGTCTCTTTGCGTGCGTGTGATCACCCGGAGTTTGATGCTTGGCGCTGGAATCAGTATTGGGTTTCGCTCGACTCAGTGATTGAATTCAAGCGGCTTGTCTATGAGAGGGCGCTTAACGAGCTTGCTCGTTATCTGGATGCTGACCAGCGCCGTGTTCGTCGTGCGTCTGATGAAGTTCGCGGGGCTGACAGGGCTGTGCCAATAGTCAAGGGATAGTGTTCATCCATGTTATTTATTCAGCGCGGTGATTTGGTTAAACGCTTCTGCGCGTTGGCTTTTGCCGGAGTAGTGTTCTCTCCCTCGTTGCCGGCTGTTGAATTTGACAATGAGTATGATGAAAAGCCGTGGGAAGAAATCGAGGTCCAGATTCCGGCGTATCCAGTCACGGGTAGCATGATTCGTTTCCAGGTGGGGGCGGTCGATGGCAGCACTTTCCTGATCGATTCGGAATCCTTGTCCGTCGGAGCGGATGGTGTGATTCGTTATACGCTAGAGGTTGTCAGTTCTTCCGGTGCGAGAAACGTCAGTTACGAGGGAATGCGCTGCGCGACCGCGGAGCGGCGGTTTTATGCATTCGGACGTGGTGACAAGACATGGTCGAAAGCGCGCGGCAATCAATGGGTTCGGATTCGCGGAACGAGCAATAATCACCACGTCGAGTTGTTTTCCAACTATTTCTGCCCTCCTGGTGCTCCTGCTGTGACTTCCAAAGAAGATGCTCTCGGCGCTCTGCGGCGTGGCGGACAGCGTTCCGCACGAAACCGTTAGCTTTTTCCGCTCTCGTGTCGTTCGATTTTGCGATTCTCGCCATCGATAAAATGATTCGGACATTGTCCGTGGTGGCGCCCAGGTCACGATCGGTGCCCGGCAATGAGATGCCGGAACCGTGTCTTTCTGCTGAAGAGCGGCGTCACGCGGGCGCGCTGATGAGGATCAATCATGTCGGCGAGATTTGCGCGCAAGCGCTCTATCAGGGGCAGGCAGTTGTGTGCCGCAATTCGCTTGTTCGCCAGGCTCTTGATAAGGCTGCTGGCGAAGAGGTGGAGCACCTGGCTTGGACGGCTCAGAGAATTGAAGAGTTGGGTGGGCGAGCAAGCTATCTCAATCCCTTTTGGTATGTCGGCGCTGCGGCGATAGGCATCGTGGCCGGGAAGTGCGGAGACGCTTGGAGTCTTGGGTTCCTTGCTGAGACTGAGCGACAGGTTGGGGCGCATCTCGATAGCCACTTGAGCGCATTGCCTGATGGCGATACAAAGTCACGGGCGATCGTGCTCCGGATGAGGGATGACGAGATCGCTCACGCTGAAATGGCTACAGCGCTGGGGGGGCGGGGGTTTCCTTTGCCTATCCGGTGCCTGATGCGTGTCTGCGCGAAAGTCATGACACGGACTGCATATCATGTTTGATGCGCTGTTTTCAGGGGGGGGGCAGGCGGTAGCGTGCTTTGGTTACAGTCGTTGTCCGGGTTTTTGGGGTCGTAGCCCCTGTTGTTTGTTGACCGTGGTTTTGCCTGAGGCGATAATTCCGGGCTTTCCGGCGACTGCTGCCCGGTCTCCTTTGTGGTGTTTCAAGAGACGCCTCCAGTGACTCGCTATACAGCGATGCGCCTGGGTGCGTTTTATGTGTTTATTTTTCCGTCGGTTGTTATCCAGCATTGACACACGTTGATCTTTTGCTGTACGATGTCCGGCTTTCCGTTATCGGCATATAAGGACGGCGTTTCAAATGAAGACTTTCTCCGCCAAATCGCATGAAGTGAAGCGCGAGTGGCTTGTGGTTGATGCCACTGACAAGGTGCTCGGGCGCCTCGCTGCTGAAATTGCTCGCCGCCTCCGTGGTAAGCACAAGCCTGAGTTTACGCCGCACGTTGATACTGGCGACTACATCGTTGTGACCAACGTTGAGAAGCTTCGCGTGACGGGTAACAAAGCTGAAGACAAAATGTACTACCGCCATACGGGATACCCTGGCGGGATTTACGAGACCAATTTCAAGAAAATGCAACAGCGTTTCCCCGGCCGAGTGCTTGAAAAAGCGGTCAAAGGGATGTTGCCGAAAGGTCCACTTGGCTACGCAATGCTCAAGAAAATGAAGTGCTACGCAGGGGCCGTCCATCCGCATGCTGCACAGCAGCCAAAAGTGCTGGAACTTTAAGGGGTCGAAATGGCTGGAAATTTCTATTACGGTACGGGCCGTCGCAAAAGCGCAGTTGCTCGAGTTTTCATGAAGCGTGGCTCGGGGAACATCATCGTCAACGGCAAGCCGGTTGATGAGTTCTTCTCCCGTGTGACTGGTCGCATGATCGTTCGTCAACCATTGGAACTTGTGGATCAAGTTTCCGGGTTCGACATTCAAGTCAATGTGTCGGGTGGCGGTGAGTCAGGGCAGGCAGGAGCTGTGCGTCACGGAATTACGCGCGCTCTGATCGAATACGATGCGGATCTGAAACCCGCTCTGTCGAAAGCCGGCTTTGTTACGAGAGATGCTCGTGAAGTTGAGCGTAAGAAAGTTGGTCTGCACAAAGCACGTAGGCGCAAGCAGTTCTCCAAGCGCTAACCGGTTCCTTTGTACAGAAAAGCCGCCAGTTTGGCGGCTTTTTTGCATCCTGGGTCCGTCCTTTTGGTGCTTGTCGTGCGGCACCGCGCACTTTTCAGCGAGCGGTCCTGCACCGAGTTGTTGCATGCGCATCTGTAGATTGTTCGGTGCCGAAGTCGCATCCGGCTGGGCAAACGTACTTCGATAGCGCTGGAACATTTGGAATGAAGTACCCGCGGCCTTGTGGAACGATGAGTCCGGCATCCTGCAGTTCCCTGAATGCACGGGACAGGTGCGAGTTGGTGATGTTCAGTCGCGAGGCCAGCTTGTTGCGCGGGAAGGGAAGGTCAAGGCTGTAAGAGCCGTCGGGTGTTCTCGGGGCCTTGTTGAAGTGACAGAGCAGGTAGCAGACCAGCCGTGCTGTCGCTTTCTTCGTGCGGAGCGTGAGCATGTCGTTGCTTACGTAATCAGCCCTCTGCGCGACGAGCGACAATAGGCGCCGCGAAAATGGCGGATACCGTTCTTGCCAGGTGGAAATCAATTCGTCAGGCAAGTGCAGGACAGCCGCTTCGGTCAGTGTTCTCGCCGAATACGGTAATGGGTGTGTGGTCAGGAGCGTTTCCTGGGCCAGGATGTTTCCGGCTTGCACGAAATCGATGACCTTGTCTCGCCCCTTGTCGTCTGAGACAAAAAGCTCGATGACACCGTGAATGACTAGAAAGAGACCGGGTTTGATTACCCCTGCCGTGGCGAATACTTCTTCGGCGGGAAGGTTCAATTGAACATTGACTGTGCTGTCGAGCATCTCGCTGAGAATGTCCGGGGGGATGTCCTTCAGAATCGGCGAGGATTTGACGAGGGCGAGTTCGGTGTCGTGAAATGGCATCGGGGGCTGTCTCCGTTTTCAGGGCGACGCTATTTCGGTTGCGTAGTTTGCTCCTTGGTGTGAGCCCAGAGAACGTCGGTTCTCCCTGCGCTTTTGTTCAATGCGCGTCCAAGCACGAACAGGAAATCGGAAAGCCGGTTGACGTACTTCCGCGCGGGGCCACTGACGCTTTCGGCGTTTCCCAGGCTGACAAGTTGACGTTCCGCGCGGCGGCAAATTGCGCGCGACATGTGTGACAAGGCCGCCGCGCGCGTTCCTCCCGGGAGGATGAATTCTTTGAGTGCGGGGAGTTCGCCGTTGAATTCCGCGATCAGCGCTTCCAGGCGCTTGATATGCATTTCTCCAATCGCATTCGACCCAGGAATGCAAATCTCGCCGCCGAGGTCAAAAAGGTCATGCTGGATTCCCAGCAAAGCGTCTCGAATTGCACCGGGAAGATCTTCTGCGAGCAGTACTCCCAAGCTAGAATTCAACTCGTCGATGTCGCCGATGGCGGCGATTCGCAGGCAGTCCTTGGCAACCCGTGTTCCGTCGCCAAGGCCCGTTGTTCCGGAGTCTCCCGTGCGGGTTACGATTCTTGAAAGGCGATTGCCCATGGCGGGATTCCTCTTGGGTCGGATTGATTGGTGATTATATCGGAAGGGCCTGTTGTTCTTGTTGCCGGACAGTTGACGTCCTGGTCGCAGAGGCGGCTTCGGGCGGAAAGGAAAGAGAATTCATGGTATTCAACACAGGGCTTCTGGACGATCTTACGAGTGAAGAAGGGAATCGTGTCAAACGCCTGATGGAACGCGGCGTCACCATACCCGCGCAGCCACGAGTCCTGCTCGAACTGCAGGAACAACTCGCGCGTGGGGTGTCTGATGTGCGTCTTCTTGCGCGGACCATCGGGCAAGATCCCGGAATCGGTGCCATGCTTTTCAAAGTGACTCAGGGCAGCACGTTCCGCAGGCTTCAGCCGCTCGCATCGCTTGAGCATGTTTTGCAGGCAATCGGTTTGAAACAAACGGCCAATCTCGTTCAGGCCATAGCCTTATCCACCGCCGTGCCGGCAAAGCACAATCAGAAGGCATTCGAGGCGTACTGGGCGCGGTCGCGCGCAGTCTCCGAACTGGCCATGTTGATCGCCGATGAACGTGTCGCGGTCTGTAATATTTTTCCGGACCAGGCATGTCTCGCGGGTGTTTTTCATGATTGTGGCGTTCCTGTCCTGATGCAGCGGTTCTCGTCGTATTGCCGGGAAATGAATCTGGAAGGGCAGGGGAACTGGATCGATCTGAAGCGAGAAGATGCTCGCTTTAATGCCGATCATTGCGTAATTGGCTATCTCGTGGCGCGCCACTGGAAACTGCCCGACTTTATCTGTGACGCCATTCGCTTTCATCATGACATGGCGCGCATCAATCACCACGCAGCACGGACGATGGTGGCGATTCTTCAACTCGCGTTTCACCTCTACCACCACGATCAGCATTTACCGTCGCCAGAATGGCCCGCGGTCAGTCACCAGGTGCTGGATGAACTCGGCTTGGGGCCGGACACCTTGCCCGAGTTGTCGGATATTGTTCTTGAGCGATACCACGATGTAGCGTGATGTGATGGCCGACATTGAGTCGCCCCGCGGACGTGCAGTCGAGGTTGCGCCAGTAGCAACGTCAATGCTCCGTCGAAACGTGCGCATGGGCTGCCGGCAGGCGGGGCCAAGGGTGCAACAGCCACGAGACTGCACCATGAAAAGCTCCGAATGTAATAAGCCGCAGCCCAAGACGACTAACCCGTACGAATGACCAACAAGAATCGGTGCGCCCCATGCGTTCAGGAAAACTGTTTCTGATTCTCGTCCTGGGCTTGGCGGCCGGGCTGTTTTTTATCTTCGATCTCGGCCAGTACCTCAACCTGCAAACGCTCAAGGCGCAGCAGGTGTCCATCGAGGCCTTCCGTGAGGCGCGCCCGGTGTTTGCGATCGCGCTCTATTTCAGCATCTATGTCCTGGTGACCGCTTTATCGCTGCCCGGCGCGACCTTGCTGACGCTCGCTGGCGGGGCCATCTTCGGATTGCTTTGGGGGACGATCATCATCTCCTTCGCGTCCACGGCGGGAGCGACGCTGGCTTTCCTGATCTCGCGCTTTCTGCTCCGCGACTGGGTCAAGGCGCGCTTCGGCCAGCGCTTGGATGCGATTGACGAGGGCATCCGGCGTGAAGGGGCGTTCTATCTTTTCACGCTGCGGCTGGTCCCCGTTTTTCCGTTTTTCCTGCTGAACCTGCTGTTTGGCCTGACGGGGATGAAGGCGCGTACGTTCTACTGGGTCAGCCAGATCGGCATGCTCGCCGGAACGGTGGTTTACGTGAATGCCGGCACGCAGCTGGCGAAGATCGATTCGCTGGCGGGGATTGTTTCGCCGGCATTGCTCGGTTCCTTTGTTCTCCTGGGGATTTTCCCCTTGCTGGCGCGAAAAATCGTGGCGATAGGTCGCGTGAATAAACTGTTCGCAGCGTGGAAGAAACCAGCCCGTTTCGACCGCAACCTGGTGGTTATCGGTGCCGGTAGCGCCGGGCTGGTGACGGCGTATATCGCCTCGGCGATCAAGGCCAAAGTGACGCTGGTCGAGAAGCACAAGATGGGCGGTGACTGCCTGAATACCGGCTGCGTACCGTCGAAGGCGCTGATCCGTTCGGCGAAATTGCTCTCGCACATGGCGCGCTCGAGGGAGTTCGGGATCGAGTCGGCGACAGCGGAATTCGACTTCGCGGCCGTGATGGAGCGAGTGCAATCGGTCATCCGCACGGTGGAACCGCACGACTCGGTGGCGCGCTACAGCGAACTCGGCGTCGATGTCGTCGAAGGCAGCGCGAAGATCGTTTCGCCCTGGGAAGTGGACATCACCCGCAACGACGGCAGCACGCAACGCCTGACGACGCGCAGCATCGTCATCGCCGCCGGCGCGCGGCCCTTTGTTCCACCGATTCCGGGCATCGATGAAGTCGGCTACCTGACCTCGGACAACGTCTGGAATCTGCGCGAATTGCCGCGCCGGCTGGTCGTGCTCGGCGGTGGGCCGATCGGTTCGGAACTGGCGCAGGCCTTCGCTCGCCTCGGCGCGAAGGTGACGCAGGTGGAGATGGCGCCGCGCATCATGATTCGCGAAGACCCGGACGTTTCCGAGATGGTGCAGCGCCGTTTCGCGGCCGAAGGTATTGCGGTACTGGTCAATCACCGTGCCAAGCAATTCCTGATCGAGAACGGGGAGAAGGTGCTCATCGCAGAATACGAGGGGCGCGACGTGCGCATTCCGTTCGACGCGGTGCTAGTAGCCGTCGGGCGTGTCGCCAACCTGAAGGGCTACGGCCTGGAAGAGTTGGGCATTCCCGCCGGACGCACCGTCGAGGTCAACGAATTCCTGCAAACCAGATTCCCGAACATCTACGCCGCGGGCGATGTGGCCGGGCCGTTCCAATTTACCCATGCCGCCGCGCATCAGGCGTGGTACGCGGCGGTCAATTCGCTGTTCGATCCATTCAAGAAGTTCAAGGCCGACTACTCGGTGATCCCGTGGGCGACCTTTGTCGAACCGGAAGTCGCGCGTGTCGGCCTCAACGAGCAGGAGGCGAAGGAGAAGAACATCCCCTACGAGGCGACGGTCTACCACATCGACGATCTGGATCGGGCGATTGCCGACGGCGAAGCGCACGGTTTCGTCAAGGTGCTGACAGTCCCCGGCAAGGACCGGATTCTCGGCGTAAGCATCGTCGGCGAGCACGCCGGCGAGCTGATCGCCGAATACGTGCTGGCTATGAAACAGGGCATCGGGCTGAACAAGATTCTCGGCACGATTCATATCTACCCGACCCTGGCCGAGGCCAACAAGTATGCGGCCGGCAACTGGAAAAAGGCGCACGCACCGCAACGCTTGCTGGCCTGGGTGGAGCGCTTTCACGCCTGGCGACGCGGGTAATCGACATGAAGCACAGGCTTCTCGTCGGTGGCGGTCTGTGCGCCGGCGGTCATTGTGCGTGGCGCGGGAAGGGCTGGATCGGATTTGAAGTAATGGGGAGAAATAATGACGCTTGTAGAAAATCAAATGATCGACACGGAATTTCTCACTGAAATTCGGCGCGACATGATCCGGTTCGCCTCTTTGCAACTCCGCGACGATTCGCTGGCTGAGGACGTGGTCCAGGAGGCGCTGCTGGGCGCGATGGCGAACGCCAAGAGTTTTTCGGGCAAATCGGCGCTCAAAACCTGGGTGTTCTCGATCCTGCGCAACAAGATTGTCGACCAGATTCGTCAAAAGAGCCGGACGACGAACGTCTCGTCGTTATCCCCCGAAGAGGCGAGTCTGGACCAGGCGTTTGAATCGCTGTTCAAGAGCAACAAACACTGGACAGCGCAGGCCAGACCGTCCGACTGGGGCAACCCGGAGGAGTCGCTGCGCCAGCAACGATTCTGGGAAATTTTCGACGCCTGTCTGAAACACCTGCCGGAAAACACGGCCCGCGTCTTCATGATGCGGGAGTTTCTGGAATTTGAAACGGCAGAGGTTTGCGCAGAGCTGCGCCTGACGACGAGCAACTGCAACGTCATCCTTCACCGCGCGAGAAACGGCTTGCGAAAGTGCCTGCAAGGAAGTTGGTTTTCGGCCGGAGAACAGCCATGTTGAAATGCCGGGACGTCACGCATCTGCTATCCGAAGCGCAGGACAGAAAACTGACGCTCGCCGAGCGCTTCCAGCTCGAAGTGCATTTGGCCATGTGTGAAGGGTGCAAGAACTTCAAGGGCCAAATGGCTTTTCTGCGCGAGGCCTGCAAAAGATACTTCGGCGATCGTGACGGGCGATGATCACCGATGCGCGAACCCGTTCGGGCGCGTCGTTGGCTTTCATCGCCTCGTTCCTGATGCAGGAGGGTAGACGTACTTTCGCTCACGGCTCAGCCGCGCGGATGGTGTTGTTTGTGCAGTGATTTCAGGCGTTCGCGGGCGATATGCGTGTAGATCTGCGTCGTTGAAATGTCCGAGTGGCCGAGCAGTAACTGAACGACACGCAAGTCGGCGCCGTGGTTGAGCAGGTGCGTTGCAAACGCGTGGCGCAGGACGTGCGGCGAGAGGCGCGCCGGGTCGATTCCGGCCAGCACGGCGTGGCGCTTGATTAGTTGCCAGAACGCCTGGCGCGTCATCGCCGAACCACGCTTGGTGACAAACAAGTCGTCACTCTGCTGCCCGTTCAGTAGCGCCGGGCGCGCTTCGGCCAGATAGTCGCGCATCCAGTCGATCGCTTCCTCTCCGAGCGGCACCAGTCGTTCCTTGCTGCCCTTGCCGAAAACACGGACGACGCCCATGTCGAAATTCACCTCGTGCAGCTTCAGCCCGACGAGTTCGGAAACACGCAAGCCGGTGGCGTAGAGCGTTTCCAGCATGGCGCGGTCGCGCAGGCCCAGTAGCGTGTCGGTCTGCGGTACGCCGAGCAGGGCTTCGACCTGCTTCTCCGACAACACCTTCGGCAGGCGCGACGGCTTGGCCGGCATGGCGATCTTCAGTGTCGGGTCGGCGATGATCTGTCCGCGTGCCAGCAGGTGCCGGTAGAAACGGCGCAGGGTCGAGATGTAGCGCGCCTGCGACGCGGCGCGCAGCGTCATCGAAAGCTCGGCGACAAAGCGCATCAAGGCCGCTTCGTCGGCGTCGCGCAGGGCGGCGAGCTTCTGTGTGCGCAGCCAGACCGAATAATGCGTCAGGTCGCTGCGATAGCTGGAGAGTGAAGCCTTGGCGAGACCATCTTCCAGCCACAGGGCGTCGCAGAAGGTATCGATTTCAACGCCATCCTCGGCGCGGATTTCAGCGGCCTTCATGCGCCAGCAGCCAGCGCTTGATGTCGAGCAGGAAACCGCCGCGCTGGCGCGAAAAACCACCCAGTCCGCCACCGGCTGCGATCACGCGATGGCAAGGAACGATTAGCGGGAACGGGTTGGCGCCGCAGGCCTGGCCGACGGCGCGCGGAGCGTTGCGCAGCGCTATCGCCAGTTCGCCGTAGGTTCGTGTCTGGTGGTTGGGGATCGCCGAAATCTGCTCCCAGACCCGGCGCTGAAAAGCCGTACCGGACGGGCGAAGCGGGAGTTCAAAGGCGAAATCTGCGTCGGTAAGATAAGCCTTCAGCTGGCGTACCGCTTCGTGCGCGACCCCGTTGGTCGGCGCGGTTTCGGCGCGCGGCTCCAGGTATTCGATGGCGTGGATTTCGTACTCGTCGCAGCGCACGCCAACGCTGAATCCGGGCGCCAAAATCAGTGCCTGGTAAGGCGCCGAGGTCACGATGCCTTGCCCAGGAGCGCCTGTTTCAGGTCGTCCTGCACCGGTTTGTTGCCAAGCCAGATTTTCAGCAAGGCGTTGAAGAAGTCCTCGCCGGCGAAGTCGCTGCCGCGGACTTGCCCATTGACTGTGAGGCGCGTCACGCCTTCGGGCAGCAAATCGATGAACACCTGCGAGCCGGTCTTGGCTTCTCCGATGCTCAGCATGGCGTCGGAAAACTGCTGCATGCGGTCCTTCAGCGCCGTCATTTCGCTTTCGGTATGGTTGCTTGCGACGCCTTCCTGAAGCGCATCGACGAACTGCTGTGCGCTGAGGTCGCGCAATAGGGTGATGGCGATACGCTTGGCGCCTTTGGCCGACAACACGGCTTCGACGTCCGCCTGCTTCTCCGTCAGGTAGAGCACCATGGCATAGACCTTGAAGAAGGCCTTCTTGCGCAGCCCGGCGCCGTTGGCGACGAGGTTGGCATTGCCGAGGCTGGTCTGGTCTTCAAACTTCACACCGGCGACCTCGACGGCCTGGGCGAGATTCAGCGACAACGCGGCGACGACTGCCAAAATCAGTGTTCTCATCACGTCTCCTTGAATACGACCGCGAAGCCGCGTGTGCCGCTTCAAACGGTCTTAACTGCGTACCTGCCCGTTGCCGAGCACGATCCATTTCTGGCTGGTCAGACCTTCCAGACCGACCGGGCCACGGGCGTGGATCTTGTCGGTCGAGATACCGATTTCGGCGCCCAGGCCGTATTCAAAGCCGTCGGCAAAGCGCGTCGAGGCGTTGATCATCACCGACGCTGAGTCAACTTCGCGCAGGAAGCGCATCGCCTTCGAGTAGTTCTCGGTGACGATGGTTTCGGTGTGGTGCGAACTGTAGCGGTTGATGTGCTCGATCGCTGCGTCGAGGTCGGTGACGATCCTGACCGAAATGATCGGCGCCAGGAATTCGGCGGCGTAGTCTTCTTCGCTGGCGGTGATGGCTTCCTTTACGAGTACCAGCGTCTCCGCGCAGCCGCGAATCTCGACGCCCTTGGCGGTGAGCATCGCGGCCACCGGCGGCAGCAAACGCGATGCGCCGGCGCGGGCGACGAGCAGCGATTCGGCGGTGTTGCACGTGCCATAGCGCTGCGTCTTCGAGTTTTCGACGATGCGCAGCGCCTTGTCGGCGTCGGCTTCGTCGTCGAGATAGACGTGGCAGTTGCCGTCGAGGTGCTGGATCATCGGTACGCGCGACTCGGTGAGCAGGCGCGCAATCAGCCCCTTGCCGCCGCGCGGGACGATCACGTCGACGTACTCGCGCATGGTGATCAGGTGGCCGACCGCAGCGCGATCCGTGGTGTCGATGACCTGCACCACGTTGGCCGGCAAGCCGGCTGCGGCCAGTCCTTCGTGCACCAGCGAGGCGATCGCGCGGTTGCAACGGATCGCTTCCGACCCGCCGCGCAGGATCGCCGCGTTGCCGGATTTGAGGCATAGCGCCGCGGCGTCGGCGGTGACATTCGGCCGCGCTTCGTAAATGATGCCGATGACGCCGAGAGGCACGCGCATCTTGCCGACCTGGATGCCGCTCGGCCGGAACTTCAGGTCGCTGATTTCGCCGACCGGGTCGGGCAGGGCGGCGATCTGTTCGACGCCTTCGGCCATCGCGGCGACGCCTTTCTCCGTCAGCGTCAGGCGGTCGAGCATCGCCGGCTCAAGCCCCGCTGCGCGCGCGGCTTCGACGTCTTCCCGGTTGGCGGCGAGCAGTGCGGCCGATTCGCGACGGATTGCGGCGGCAATCGCGCGCAGGGCGGTGTTCTTCCGGTTGCTTTCGGCGCGGGCAATGTCGCGCGAGGCGGCGCGCGCCTGCTGTCCGACGGTCGTCATGTAATGCTGTATATCCACGGTCGCTCTGCCAAATCGGGTCAAACACTGATTATAGCTAGCGAAGGAATAATTTCCTTAAAGGAACCATTGGAAAGATATACACTCTGACCGCAAACGAATCCTGCTGCTAACTCACCATGAATCAGAAAAAAGTAATCATCCCCGCCGAAGTGAAAGTCTGTGC
>JAGNOM010000194.1 GCA_017990155.1 Propionivibrio sp.
GGCGTCCTTGGCCATCTGCTGACGCTGATCGAATCACTGGAAAACGAGGATCACGCGAAGGCCGAGGCGATGCTCACGCACCTGCCCGATATCGACGCCCATTACGCCAACAACTGCCTGACACGCGCCCTGACGTG
The DNA here is from genome assembly GCA_017990155.1 of Propionivibrio sp. Classification (GTDB taxonomy): domain Bacteria; phylum Pseudomonadota; class Gammaproteobacteria; order Burkholderiales; family Rhodocyclaceae; genus Propionivibrio. The sequence goes on from JAGNOM010000194.1 coordinate 138, forward strand.
GGCCAACAATCTGGCGCGTGACCCCGACTCCTGATTGGCGGCGACGCCCGTTTTTCGATCTCCGCCTTTCAAATACCTCACCTCTATCCTCTGCTGCGACTGAATGACTGACCCGTTAAACTCCCTGCTCTACCTCGGCCGCCAACCCATCCTCGGGCGCGAACAACAGTTGCTGGCCTACGCGCTCGTCCTGCAGGACGGATTGATCGCCAGCGACGGCGCCAACGATGGCAACGACCACACGCTCGCCGATGCCTTTGCCGCGCCGGCAAGCGAGCAGCCGCTCGGCACCTATCGCGCCTTCATTCAGGTCGATCATGATTTCCTGATGAGCGAGTTGATCGAATCGTTGCCGCCGGCGCTCGTTGTGCTGAAACTCGGCGCCAGCGTATCGCCGACGGACGAAGTGCTCGAACGGTGCCGCCAACTACACGCCAAAGGATTCGCGCTCGCCATTCACGACGCGGCCGACCTCGGCGACGCGATCCAGCCGCTGCTTGACCTCGCTGAAATCATTGCCATCGACCTCGCGACGGCCAACGCCGCGACGCTCGCCGCGCGCATCGGCCGGTTACGCACGGGCGGCAAGAAATTGCTGGCGCAGAACGTGGAGACAGCAGCCCAACTGGAACGTTGCCAGACGCTCGGTTTCGACCTGTTTCAGGGCTATTTCTTCGCCCGTCCAGCGCTCAATCTGACGCACAAGCTCAAACCGGCCCAGCTCTCGCTGATTCGCCTGCTCGCACTGGCGATGGAAGACGCTGACACCAGCGAAATCGAGAACGCCTTCAAGCACGAACCGGGACTCACGCTTGATCTGCTGCGTCTGACCAATTCGGCGGCGAGCGGACTGACGACGCGGATCACCTCGCTGCGCCACGCGATCGCCGTGCTCGGCCGGCGACAGTTGCAACGCTGGCTGCAATTGCTGATTTATGCCAATGCCGATTCCGGCACGGGAGCCAAGGGCCGGCAGGATGCATCGCCGCTCCTGCAACTGGCGGCGACACGCGGCCGCCTGATGGAACTCTTGGCCGAACGCGTACAACCCGGAAACCGCGAGTTCGCCGACCAATCGTTCATGGTCGGCATCCTGTCGCTGATGCCGACGCTGCTCGGCATGGCGATGCCCGAGATTCTTGCGCAGTTGCCCTTCGCACAGCGTGTCAGACTGGCACTGACCGAACGTACCGGCCAGCTCGGCCAGTTGCTCGTTCTGGTCGAATCAACCGAGCACGCCGATGCCGAAGCGCTCGACGAAGCGCTGCGCCGCCTGCCCGGAATCAATGCCCGCTTTCTCGACAGCCGTCTCGCCCTGGCCATGACCTGGGCCAACAACGTCGGGCAAGAGCAGAACACGAACGACGAGTAGATCATGACCGATTCCCCAAGCAACCCCGCCCTGCTCAGCCGCCAACCCGTTCTCGACGTCAAGGAAGAACTCGTCGGCTACGAGTTGACACTGCAACCCACGCCGGCGATCAGCGCGGCGTCGCGCGCCGCCGCCCTCGTCTGCGCCGCCTACGCCGAACTCGGCATTCGCAGCGCACTCGGGCGAAACACGGCGTTTCTGCGCGTCGATCAGGATTTCCTGAATGGCGAGGCCATCGAAGCGCTTCCCGCCGACGCCGTCGTTCTCGAACTCGTGCTCGACAGCGTGCCCGACGAACAAACGCTCACCCGTTGCCGCGCCCTGCGCGACCGGCATTATTCGCTGGCGCTTGCCGACTACCAGGGGCTCGACGAACGTAGCCGGCCCCTGCTGACCCTGATGGACGTCATCAAGATCGACACCCGGACACGCGACGAAGCGGCGCTGCGCGAACTCGCCGGACCACTCGTCCGGCTACCGCTCAAGCTGCTCGCCGAAGGCGTCGAAACGCGCGAGACGATGGAGCGCTGCCGCGCCATCGGCTTCCAACTGTTCCAGGGCCACTACTTCGCGAAGCCGGAAATCGTCAGCGGCCGCCGTCTCTCGGCGTCACAAGCGAGCCTCATCCGCCTCTCCAATCTAGCCGGCCACGACGCCGACACCGGCCGGATCGAGGAGGAGTTCAAGCGTGAAACCGCACTCGCCGTAAACCTGCTGCGTATCGTCAACTCCGTCGGCTTCGGGGCGACGCGCAACGTCAGCACCATTCGCCACGCCATCACCCTGCTCGGCCGCCGCCAGCTCCAGCGCTGGCTACACCTGCTGTTGATGGCGCCGTCCGGAAAAACGCCCGACGCGAGCCGTTCACCGCTGCTGCAAGTCGCCGCGCTGCGCGGACGCATGATGGAACTGCTCGCCGAACACGAGGCGGCGCACGACCGCAAGCTCGCCGATCAGGGTTTCATCACCGGAATCATGTCGATGATGCCGGCGGCGCTGGGTCTGCCGATGGAGGAAATCCTGGCGCAGATCTCACTCGAACCCGAAGTCACGCAGGCGCTCACCACCCGCCAAGGCACGCTGGGAAAGACGCTGGAGTTGCTCGAATGCTATGACAATGAAGACAGCGACGGCTGTGAGCGCGCTCTGGCGGAACTCGCTGGTTTCGATATCGACCACCGCCGCATCAACACCTGCCTCGCCGACGCACTGCGCTGGATCAACGGAAACGAGGAGTAACGCAGATTTGAGCCGGAAGCAGTACGCAGGCCTGAAGTGCAAGTGCCAGCGTAGGCAAGTTGCCCACCACGTTTTGATCTTCGGATTCGTGTCATGGCGCTTGTAGTCAAGGGGCACACAATTTTGAAAAAGTTCTTTACAAACCACCTCCGCTTCTCTACAATGCGCCTTCTTCGTTTGGGGGTATAGCTCAGCTGGGAGAGCGCTTGCATGGCATGCAAGAGGTCCGCGGTTCGATCCCGCGTACCTCCACCAAGAAAACAAGAAAGTTCGTCCGGGTCCCCATCGTCTAGAGGCCTAGGACACTACCCTTTCACGGTAGGTACCGGGGTTCGAATCCCCGTGGGGACGCCAAGTTTTGCAAGGTTGCGCAACGCAGCCTTTGGTATCAAGTAGTATTGGAGTGGTAGTTCAGTTGGTTAGAATACCGGCCTGTCACGCCGGGGGTCGCGGGTTCGAGTCCCGTCCACTCCGCCAATAACACCGTAAGAGGCCTATGGTTCCTGACACAGGAGAGCGCTGAACTGTCAGCGTTCTCTGTGGTGTTACAAAACGGTATCACGTCTGTGATGCCCGCAGCATTTTCCAATCTTCTGGAGATGCTGCCATGTCTTACTTTTCCTATCACCACGGATCCTACTGGTTTCAACTGCGCGTCCCCGCGCCTCTGGTTGCCAAGTACGGTCGTGTGCTTCGTGTTCACCTTCAGACTCAGGGTTAGCGTCCGGGCAAAGCCGTCTATCAATTGCAGAAGAGATCAGGTTGAGGCGGCGCCGGATGGCGAGATGATTTGCTTGGCCACCGCCCAAGGCAGCAGTTCGGCGACCTGATTGACGGGATGCTCGGCGATACGCTCAATGACGAAACGCAGATAGGCTTCCGGGTCGAGACCGTTGAGTTTCGCCGAACCGATCAAACTGTAGATGGCCGCCGCGCGTTCGCCCCCGGCATCGGAGCCGGCGAACAAGAAGTTCTTCCGTCCCAGCGCGACCGTGCGTAACGCCCGCTCGGCGGCATTGTTATCGATTTCGATTAGACCGTTGCCCGTGTACCGGACCAGCGCCGTCCACAGTTTCAAGGCATAACGAATGGCCTCGGCCAGCGCCGACTTCTGCGACACGCTGCGCAAGGTCTCGTACAACCAGTCGTGCAGACTCGCCAGCAACGGGCTGGCGCGCGACGCTCGTGCGGCCTGACGCACCGCGGGGGGCTTGCCCTGAACGTCTTTCTCGATCGCGTAGAGCGCGCCGATGCGCTGGAGTGCTTCCGCCGCCACCGGCGACGCATGCGCCGCGTGCAAGTCAAAAAACTTGCGCCGCACATGCGCCCAACAGGCCGCCTCCTGAATGGTTCCATCCGCGTACAGGGCGTCAAATCCGCCATAGGCATCGGCCTGCAGGACCCCCTTGAAGGATTTCAGATGCCGTTGTGGATGTTCGCCACGCCGATTCGGCGAGTAGGCAAACCATACCGCCGGTGACGATGCCTCGCCGGCCGGTCGATCATCCCGCACATAGGTCCACAGGCGACCGGTCTTCGTCTTTCCCTCGCCGGGGGCCAGCACCGGAACCGGCGTGTCGTCGGCGTGCACCTTGGCACCGGACAGCACATAGCGATTCAACGCGGTGACGAGGGGCCGCAGCAGCGCACTGCACTGACCGACCCAACCGGCCAGCGTCGACCGTTCCAGATCCACCCCTTCACGGGCGTAGATCTCGCTCTGCCGGTACAACGGCAGATGATCGCCATACTTTGCCACCAGCACATGCGCGAGCAGACCCGGGCCGGCGACACCTCGGGCAATCGGCCGTTTCGGTGCGTCGGCCTGAACGATGCGGTCGCAAGCCGCGCACGCGAGTTTCGGGCGAACATGGCGAATCACGCGGAAACTCGCCGGCACGTACTCAAGCACTTCGGCCACATCCTCGCCGAGTGGCTTCAGCGCACCGCCACAGTCCGGGCAGGTGCATTCTGAAGGGCGGTGTTCCACGGTGTCCCGGGGCAAATGCTCAGGCAGCGGCTTGCGTTTGGGCTTCGCCTTGCCTGGAGCCGCCGCTTCCGGCACCGATTCGTCCTCGCAGGAATGGGCGTCCTCTGGCTCAGCCTGTTCATCGCCAGGCAGTTCGCCGCGCCCGCATTCGAGTTCTTCCAGCGCGAGTTCAAGCTGGGTGATGGTTTCGCCCATTTGTTCGGAACGACGCCCGAACTGCATGCGACGGAACTTGGCGATGATGAACTTGAGGCGTTCGATTTCGGCCTGTTGCGCACTGACCAGTGCCTTGTGCAAGGCGAACTCATCCATCACCAAACGGCGGACGTCATTGGCCACGAATTCGCCGTGCAATCGTTCCAGGCGGCGGTGGTCGATTTCCTTGATGGTGTGCCAGTTCAAACCGGTCAGCTTCGCGACATGGGCAATCGGCAGGAACTGTGTCAGTACTTCGATCCAGACGCGTAACCGCCGCGTGACTCGGGATCGGCTGTCGAGCCAGGTGATGTGCTCGACCACCCGTGCGCCACAGTGGTGGCAGTCCATGCGACGAATCGGGACATCCAGCCAGACGCGACGATCAAACCAGTCCTGTTCTCTGACCCGCCGACGCCGACGCTCATGGATCAGCGCACACGCTTGCCGACAACAGCCGCAGCGCGCTGGTGCCTCCGGATTCTCGGTCAGTTTCAGAAGCAGCGAGCCATCCGCTCGCTCAATCATGGAATCAACTACATGCCCTTCCCAGAAGGTCACGCACGGCATAGCATTTGACATGGCGGTGGTTTGGACGATTGACGTGTTTGGCGACCATCAATCTACCAACTCCGAACCGCCGCCACCTCAGCCCCGCACTATTTCTTTCTCAAGATCAAGGCTGCGCTCCCCTGTCAAGCGCGATGAACCAAAATTAAGCGGACACCAACACGCGTCCGCTTAACCAAGCGTCGCTGATCCTCGACCTCTCTTCAAGACGGCTTTGCCCGAACGCTTACGCATTTTGTCGAGTTGACGGAAACAGCCCTCTTTGCTTCCGCGAAGAGGGCTGTTGTGATGGGGAGCCTGGCGGTGACCTACTTTCACACACGGTAAGTGCACTATCATCGGCGCGACTTTGTTTC
>JAGNOM010000195.1 GCA_017990155.1 Propionivibrio sp.
GTCCTGCAGGATGTTGCCGGCGACTTCGGCGTAGATCTTGGTCGCGGTGTCGAAACCGAAGGAGATCGGCAGGAGGTCGCCGATTTGCAGGTCGCCGTCGATGGTCTTCGGCACGCCGATCACTTGCACGCCCGAACCGTCGGCCTTGACGCCCTTGAAGAGGAACTCGGCGAGCACGGCGGCGTTGGTGTTGGAGTCGTCACCGCCGATAACGACGATGGCGTCGAGGTTGTGCTTGACGCAGGTGTCCTTGACTTGCTGGAACTGCTCGTCCGTCTTGATCTTGGTACGGTCGGTGCCGAGGAAGTCGAAGCCGCCGGTGTTGATGATCGTATCGACGTCAGCGTCGGTGATCTCGAACAGGTTGCCCTTGAGCAGGCCCTTGGGGCCTGGTTTGACGCCGAACAGCGTATTGCCAGCACCGAGCACGCGCTTGATGCCGCAGACGACGTTATGGCCGCCAGAAGCCGGGCCGCCGGAGAACAGAACCGCAACGCGCTTGCCCTGAGCGACCTTGGCGTTGGCGCCGGCCGACGAGAGGACGACGTTGCCGGAAGCCTGCACCGAGTTCGGGAAGCTCTTGGCGACGCTGTCGCTGTCCTTGGTGCTGAGCACGCGGGGGCTGTTCGCAAAACTGACGGCCTTTGGCTGGGCGGCGGAGCCGAATTCGGCGCAGACGGGAAGCGGGAGTTGGCGGACGGCCGATTCGAAAATCGACTGGTGCGATTCCAGTTTCTTCAACTGTTCTGCCAGGGTACTCATGGTTCGATCCTTAAAAGAAAAGAGAAATGCAAAACGGCGGTCTTACCGGCCGGATGAAGCGAGGGGAAATCGTTCTTGGCGTTGCTGACAAACACGCGCCCGACAGGCGCTTCGACCATGGAAAACGCCTGATTTTACCGCAATTGCCAGCCCCGCGCAGTAGCCCACCGCCGCCAAGCAGAATGCGCCCCGACGGCGCAGCAACAAGCGTGTAGGAGCCCAGTTTTACTGGGCGATTACTGTGGTGGAGCACGACCGCCGATCGCGCAGATAAACTATGCGCTCCTACAGAAACCGGTCGCCGTTGGGGGAATTCAGGGGCAGATTTCGCAACGAGCAATACTTTCAAACTCACCTTTTTATTCCGGCTCGACGTTGGATGGCGCAAACGGGATTAGACTATTCAAAGACTTACTTTCGGCCAACGCGCATGACGACCGCAAATAACCCCGTCATCCTGATCGTCGACGATTCGGCGGACAACCTGAACGTGCTGAGCGAGCTGCTCCGACCGCAGTATCGGGTGCTGGCGGCCAATTCCGGCGAAGGCTGCCTGCGCGTGGCCAACAGTTCGACCAAACCCGACCTCATCCTGCTCGACGTGATGATGCCGGGCATGGACGGGTATTCGGTGCTGGCGCGCATCAAGGACTCGCCGAACACGCGCGACATCCCCGTAGTCTTCCTCACCGCGCTGGCCGATGCCGGCGACGAGGAGCGCGGCCTCAAGCTTGGTGCTTCCGATTACATCACCAAGCCGATCATGCCGACCGTGGTGCTGGCGCGCGTGCATACCCAGCTCGAAGCGAAGATGGCGCGCGACTGGCTCAAAGATCAGAACGCCGCGCTCGAAGCCGAGGTCGCGCATCGCATGGCAGAGAACGACCTGACGCAGCGCGTCAGCATCCGCGCGCTGGCGCATCTGGCCGAAACGCGCGACCCGGAAACCGGCAACCACATTCTGCGCACGCAGGGCTACGTGCAGTTGCTGGCCAACCTGCTGCACCGTCACCATCGTTTTTCCGCCACGCTGACCGAGCGCTATATTGACCTCCTGCATCGCTCCGCGCCCTTGCACGACATCGGCAAGGTCGGGATTCCCGATCACATCCTGTTGAAGCCGGGGAAACTGACGCCGGCCGAATGGATGGTCATGAAGACGCACTCCAGGTTGGGCAGCGACGCCATCGAGCAGGCCGAAAGCGATATCGAAATGCCACTTCCGTTTCTTGCCCTGGCCAAGGAAATCGCCCACTGGCACCACGAGAAGTGGGACGGCAACGGCTACCCGGACGGGCTGTCCGGTGATGCGATCCCGGTTTCGGCGCGCCTGATGGCGATCGCCGACGTGTTCGACGCGCTGATCTGCGCGCGCGTCTACAAGCATGCGTTCTCGTACGACGAAGCACACGCGATCATTTCCGAAGGCCGCGGCAAGCACTTCGACCCCGACGTCACCGACGCCTTCCTGGCCGCGTTTTCGGCCTTCACGGCCATCGCTGACCGCTACCGCGACGCGGCGAGTGACACGGGACACGGCGGACGTTCGCCGCCAACGCGATGAACGGCAACGCGGACCATCACCCACCGTCAGCGGATGCCGAAGGCGCCGGACGCTACCGCGTCGCCGGCGCCGCCTTGCGCATCGTCGCCGTATACGCAGTTTTCGCCAGCCTCTGGATCCTGCTCTCGGATACCGCAGTCGCCTGGCTGTTCGATGACCCGGCGCAAATCACGCTCGCCAGCACGATCAAGGGCTGGCTTTTCGTCGCCGTCACCGCGCTGCTGCTGTATGGCCTGATTCGCCGCTTTATCGGCCAGGTCGTTGCTGCTTCGCGACGCGAAGTCGAGGCATTGAAGGCGCAGTCGCGCACCTTCCAGCTGCTTTCGGCGATCGTCGACAATTCGGCTGACGCCATCTTCGCCAAGGACACGGAGGGTCGCTACCTGCTGGCCAACCGGGCGACCGCGCGTGTCGTCGGCAAACCGGCTGAATTCATCGTCGGGCGGCGGGACGCGGACATCTTTCCCGCCGAGCACGCCGAGAACATTCGCACCAATGATCGCCGCGCCGTCGATGAAGACCGGATCGGCACCTTCGAGGAGAAGATCGCGACGGTGGATGGCGAGCGGCTCTTCGTTGCGACCAAGGGTCCGCTGCGCGATGGCGACGGCGAAGTCATCGGCTCGTTCGGTGTCTCGCGCGACATCACCGACAGCAAACGGGCAGAACAGAAGATCAAGCGCCTGAGCCAGCTCTATGCCGCTTTGAGCGAATGCAATCAGGCCATCGTCCGTTGCAAGTCCGAAGCCGAACTGTTCCCGCTGATCTGCCGTTCGGCCGTCCATTTCGGCGGCCTGCAAATGGCGGCGATCTGTATCGCCGATGCGGAGAACGGTACATTCCACCCAGTCGCCAGTTACGGTGACGAAACCGGCTACCTGACAGACATCGCTCTTTCGTCGGGCGAGCAGAGCGCCTTCGGTCGAGGTGCCGCCGGCACCGCCGTCCGGCAACGCGAAGCGGTCTGGGTGCAGGATTTCATGAACGATCCGATCACCGAACCCTGGCGCGAGAAAGCCGCGCGTGCGGGCTGGAAGTCATCCGCCGCCTTGCCCTTGATCCGGCACGGGGAAGCCATCGGCGCCTTCATGCTCTACTCGGCCGAGCTCAACGCATTTGACGACGACACCCAAAAACTGCTGGTCGAAATGGCCACGGACATCGGTTTCGCGCTGGAGATCTTCGCGCGCGAGGCCGGGCGCATGGCCAACGAGGACGAATTGCGGAAGCTCTCGCAGGCCCTCGAACAAAGTCCGGAGAGCATCGTCATCACCGACACCGCAGCGCGCATCGAGTACGTTAACCAGGCTTTCGTCGACAACACCGGTTACCCGCGCGAAGCGTTGATCGGACAGAATCCGCGCCTGCTCAATTCCGGCCGTACGCCCGCCGAAACCTACGCCGCCATGTGGGAATCGCTGGTGCACGGCCGTCCGTGGAAGGGCGAGTTCATCAACCGGCGCAAGGACGGCAGCGAGTATGTCGAGTTCGCCATCGTCACGCCGCTGCGCCAGGCCGACGGAAGCATCTCGCACTACGTCGCGGTCAAGGACGACATCACCGAAAAGAAGCGTATCGGCGAGGAGCTCGACCGCCATCGCCACCATCTCGAAGAGCTGGTCATCAGCCGCACCGAAGAACTGTCGCACGCGCGCCAGCAGGCCGAGTCGGCGAGTCTCGCCAAGAGCCGCTTCCTGGCCAACATGAGCCACGAAATCCGCACGCCGATCAACGCCATCATCGGCCTCAACTACCTGCTGCGCCGACGCGGCGCGACGCCGGAACAGATCGAGCGCCTCGACAAGATCGACAACTCCAGCCGCCACCTGCTTTCGATCATCAACGACATCCTCGATCTGTCGAAGATCGAGGCCAATCGATTGCAACTGGAACGCACCGACTTCCCGCTTTCCGCGATCCTCGACAGCGTCGCCTCGATCATCGGCCAGTCGGCGCGCGACAAGGGGCTGCGCGTCGAAATCGACCGCGACTCGGTGCCGCTCTGGTTGCGCGGCGACCCGACGCGCCTGCGCCAGGCGCTGCTCAACTACGCCGGCAACGCCGTCAAATTCACCGACCGCGGGACGATCGCCATTCGCGCCAAACTGCTGCACGAAAATGGCGATGAATCGGACGGCGGCAATGATTTGCTCGTGCGCTTTGAAGTGGAAGACAGCGGTCACGGAGTACTTCCGGACGACCTTTCCCGCCTCTTCGAGGATTTCGAGCAAGCCGACGCGTCGACCACGCGCAAGCACGGCGGAACCGGGCTCGGCCTGGCCATCACCAAGCGCCTGGCACAGCTGATGGGGGGCGACGCCGGCGCCGAAAGCGCTCAGGGCCAGGGCAGCACGTTCTGGTTCACCGCCCGGCTGCAACGCGGTCACGGCCTCTCGTTATCCGGAAGCGATACCGACAGCGACGAAGCGGAGAGCCGCTTGCGCCACGACCACTCGGGCGCAAAGCTCCTTCTGGCGGAAGATCATCCGGTCAACCGCGAGGTCATCCTGGAACTGCTGCACGGGGTCGGCTTGAGCGTCGAAACGGCCGAGGACGGACTCGAAGCCGTCGAGAAGGCGCGCACGCAGTCGATCGACCTGATCCTCATGGACATGCAGATGCCCAACATGGACGGGCTGGAAGCGACGCGTGCGATTCGCCAGCTTCCCGGCTGGAAGCGGAAGCCGATCCTGGCGCTCACGGCCAATGCCTTCGACGAGGATCGCCAGGCTTGCGAGGACGCGGGCATGAACGATTTCCTCACCAAGCCGGTCAAGCCCGAGGCGCTCTATCAAGCCATCCTGCTTTGGCTGTCCGCGCTGCACACCGACGATCCGCGCCGTCCCCCCGCCCACCCACCGCTCGCCGAGCCGACGCTGGCCGCAGCACGGCCCGCGCGTGTAGAACACCCGGACACTTACATCGAACGGCTCGACGCGCTGCCGGAAATGAACGTCAAGCGCGGCCTGTCGGTGCTGCGCGGCAGCCCGCTTAAATACATCGCGCTGCTCGGCCGGTTTGTCGAGGCGCACCTCGACGACATGAACAAGCTGACGGCGCATCTCGCTGCCGGAGACCTCGTCGCGGCGCGCAACATCGCGCACACCCTCAAGGGAACAAGCGCCACGCTGGGGGCAGAAAACATCGCACGCAGCGCCGAGCATCTGGAAGACATGATTCGCGCGTGGAACGATGCGCCCATCGACCTGAGCCACTTCCACCCCGAAATGGAAGCGGTCCGGAAGGCGCTGGACCGGATCGCCGAAACACTTCCGCCGCCCGTCGAAACCACGCCCTCGCCGGTCGACCTGCCCGAAGCGGAAACGCTACGGGCGATCCTCGACGAACTCGACGCGCTCCTGAACCGGAACGACACCGAGGCCATCGAGACCTTTTCGCACAACGCCGCGCTCCTGCAAGCCGCGCTCGGCCCGTCTGCGGCCGATCTCGGGCGACTGATCCAGCAGTTCGCCTTCGAGTTGGCGCACATGAAGTTGCGGGAACTGCGCATCTGGAGCGGC
>JAGNOM010000018.1 GCA_017990155.1 Propionivibrio sp.
TCGCCGTGGATGCGCATGTTCCGCAACGCCCGCAAGTGGGTCGCTTGATTTTCCGGGAGTCAGAATGAGTCATGAAACCGAAGATACAACGCCCCACCTGACCGAAACGCAGGTGGAGGGCAGTCAGGTCTTTCTCGGCAAACTGCTTGATGTCCGCTGCGATCGCGTGGCTCTGCCCGACGGCAAGGAAAGCACGCGCGAGTACATCGTGCATCAGGGCGCGGCGGTGATCATTCCGGTGCTGGATAACGGTGATCTAGTCTTTGAGCGCCAGTTTCGCTATCCGCTCGGCAAAGCCTTGCTGGAGCTTCCGGCCGGGAAAATCGATCCGGGCGAAGAAGTGCTTGTCACCGCGCAGCGCGAGCTGCTCGAAGAGACCGGCTACACGGCGGAAAAATGGCGTCATGTCGGACTCGTGCATCCCTGCGTCGGTTACTCAAACGAGCGCATCGAGATCTTTCTTGCCGAAGGATTGCAAAAGCACGAGTCGGGACAGTCCCTCGATCACGAGGAATTCCTCGACGTGTTTACCATGTCGCTGGATCAAGCGCTGGCGGCCGTGCGTAGCGGCGACATTACGGATGCAAAGACCGTCGCCTGCCTGTTCTGGGCAGAGAAGATCCTGCGTTCGGGCTGGTAGGAACACGCGACACGCCGTAATCTCCGCGGCTTGCGTCAACGAAAAACGCCGGATGGCTGAAGCCAATCCGGCGTTTGTTCTTCTTGAGGTCGCAGTTAGTTGACCTTGGCCTTGGCGCGCAGCGCTTCGACCATCTTGTTGACCTGTTCCGATTGTGCCTGTTGCTGCAGGCGCGGCTTGAGTTCCTCAAACGCAGGAACGTTCAGCGGACGGCTGTCTTCCAGTTCGATCACGTGGTATCCGAAATCAGACTTGACCGGGGCCTCGGTGTACTTGCCCTTGGCCAGCGCGGTCAGCGCGTCGCTGAATGGCTTGACGAAGTTACCGGCGCTGGCCCAGCTGAGGTCGCCGCCCTTGTCCTTGGAGCCTGGATCGATCGACTGCTTGGCGAGTTCGTCGAACTTCGCGCCCTTGCCGAGATTGTCGATGATCGCCTTGGCTTCATCCTCGGTCTTGACCAGGATGTGACGCGCCTTGTACTCGGTGGCGCCAAGCTGTGTCTTGATCTTCTCGTACTGGGCTCGCAGTTGTGCTTCGGAAATCGGATTCTTCGCCAAAAAATCCTGGATGTAGGCCCGGATGTAGATGGCGGCACGAGCTGCGTCTGCTTGTGCAGCAACGTCCGGCTTCTTGGTGAGACCGGATTTCTTTGCTTCCTGCACCAGCAGTTCGCGGCGAATGAGTTCCTCGCGCACAGCGTTCTTCAGGTCCGGCGTATCCTGCGCGCCCTTGGCGGTCTGTTCGGCGATGAAGGCATCGGCGAGCGACTGCGGAACAGCAACGCCGTTGACGGTCACGAAGGTCGTTTCGGCGGCCATCGCTGTCGCTGACATCATTGCGCCAACGAGCAGCGCGGCAGCAAGTTTCGAAAGTTTCTGCATGAGCATGATTCCTTGAATAGGTTTAGGTGTTGGGGGGCTTGCGGTATGGGCTGGATGGGAGCGCCGGTAAGTTCTAAACCGTTCCGGCGGTCTGGGTCAGTCGTCTTCGTCAGGCGTCATCGACTGGATGCTCAGGGCATGGATTCTACTACGCATCAGTTCGCCGAGTGCGTCGAAAACCATGCGATGCCGCTTGACGGTTGTTTTTCCGGCGAAGGCTTCGGAGACGATGAGCAGACGGTAATGTCCGCCACCATCCCGTGCGCCTGCGTGTCCTGCGTGCAACGCCGAGTCGTCGATCAGTTCCAGGCGGATCGGATTCAGTGGCGCCAGGCGTTCGTGAAAAAGCAACTCGATACCGCTCGGGGCGTGACTGGCGGCGGCGCTCAAGTGGGGAAAACTTTCTTGAAAGGCTTGACGCTGACCTTCGCATAAACGCCGGCAGCAACGTAAGGGTCGGCATCGGCCCAGACCTTGGCTGCTTCGAGAGAGGCAAACTCGGCGACGATCAGGCTGCCGGTAAAGCCGGCCGGGCCGGGGTCGGGCGAATCGATGGCGGGGCAGGGACCAGCCAGGATCATGCGGCCTTCTTCCTGAAGCGCCTTCAGGCGCTCAAGGTGTGCCGGCCGGGCGGCGAGACGGGCGGCTAGCGAGTCAGCGCGATCTTCGCCGACGATGGCGTAAAGCATTATTTCTTCTCCTCGACGTATTTTGACAACATCAGGACCTGCGCCATGGCGAAGACGAACATCAAGCCCATGCCGCCGAACAGTTTGAAACTGACCCAGACGTCGGTCGACAGGTTGAACGCAAAGGCGACGGCGAGGTTGGCGAAACCCATGAAAACGAAGAATCCGACCCACGACCAGTTGAGGCGAATCCAGACGGGCTCGGGCAGCTCAAGCTGTTCGCCGAGCATGGTGCGGATGAAGTTCTTCTTGAAGAACAGCAGTCCACCGGCCAGCACGGCGGCGAATGCCCAGTACAGCACCGTCGGCTTCCATTTGATGAAGGTCTCATCGTGGAAAACCAGAGTCATTCCACCGAACACGGTAATGATCACCAGGCTGACCCAGAGCATGTTGTCGACCTTGCGATGCTTGAACCAGACCCAGGCGATCTGGCAGAAGGTGGCCGCGATGGCAACTCCCGTGGCGACGTAGATACCGGCGAACTTGAAGGCCGCGAAGAACAGGATGACGGGGAAGAGATCGAAGAGAAATTTCATGGCTAAACCGGCTAGAATGGATTTCGATTATGGCTGATTAGGCGATGGGCTGTCCACGTCACAGCCTGGAAACCTGGAAATGGCTTCGCGTGTTCCACATGCGGTTTTCGCTGGACAACAGACAGCACGGAGGGACCATGTACCGTATCGCCATCGTTGACGACAGCGAGATCAACCTCACGCTGCTGAGCGCTCTGGTGAAGAAGCTCGACGCGTGCGAGCCGCAGCTGTTTTCGGAGTCGCTGAACGGCTTGGCGTGGTGTTCGGAAAACGCGCCTGATCTGGTGATCGTCGACTACATGATGCCCGGCCTTGACGGGCTGCAGTTCATTTCCCGTCTGCGCGGTGTTCCTGGACGGGAGGATGTCCCGATCCTGATGATTACGGCGAACGACGACAAGGACGTGCGTTACGAGGCGCTCGAGAAGGGGGCCACGGATTTTCTGACCAAACCGGTCGATCGCATCGAGTTCTCGGCGCGCGTGCGCAACATGCTGAACCTGGCTTCAAGCCGGAAAAAGCCCGCCGACAAGGCCGCGTGGTTGGCTGAGGAGGTCGATCGGGCGACCGCGGCCGTGCATTTGCGAGAACAGGAATTGCTGTTCCGCATGTCGCGCGCCGCCGAGTTTCGTGATCCTGAAACCGGGGCGCATATCCAGCGCATGGCGAATTACTCCTGCCTGATTGCGCAACAGCTGGGGCTGTCGAATGAAGAGCAGACGCTGATTCTCCAGGCCGCGCCGATGCACGATGTGGGGAAAATCGGCATTCCCGACCAGATCCTTCTCAAGCCGGGGAAGCTGACGGCAGAGGAGTTCGCGACAATGAAAACGCATACGACGATTGGCTTCGAACTGCTCAAGGACAGCGATTCGACGATTCTGCAGGCGGCGGCTACGATTGCCGTGTCGCACCACGAGAAGTTTGACGGCTCGGGCTATCCCTGTGGCCAGGCCGGCGCGGCGATTCCACTGTTCGGGCGGATCGTGGCGGTGGCTGACGTTTTCGACGCGCTGACGTCGGAGCGGCCGTACAAGAAAGCCTGGAGCCTTGATCAGGCGGCAGCGTTCTTGCACGAGGGCCGGGGCCGGCACTTCGATCCGGATTGTCTGGATGCCTTTATGGCGCGTTGGGCGGATGCGATGTCGGTGCATTCGCGTTTTCGGGATGAGGTCGCTCCCTGCCTGTGAGGCGAGGGTGGCGTTTGGACAAGGGGAGAAGAGAATGCATGCCGGCACGACTGCAGAACTCGTTTTTGATCGCGCTCAGGCGCTTGAAAGCCTGGGTGGGGACGAGGAGTTGCTGGCGAACGTTGCCAGCCTTTTTGTTGACGAAGCCGTGAGTTATCGCCAGGCGCTGATCGATGCGCTGGCCGCCGGCGACGCGGCGACGCTGCAGCGCGAGGCGCATACGGTGAAGAGCGTGCTTGCCACTTTTGCCTACGAAGCCGGGCGCGAACGGGCGTTGCGCCTTGAACAGCTGGCGGCTTCGGGCAATCTGGAAGCTGCCAAGGCGGCCACGGATGAGGTCATCGCCGCGCTGCAAACCCTGAGCGAGGTGCTCAAGGCGCCGGAAACAGAGGCCGCTTGCTGAGCGCAGCGGCCTCCATTCCCCACCTTTCCGCGTACCGGACTACTTCAGCATCGCCTGGATGATGTTCTCGGCGGCTGAAATCCGCTTGAGCAGATCAGCCGACGGCGGCTTGTCGAGAACAAGCGAACAGCAGGCGGCGAACTCGCCATCAAAAATCGTGTTCTCCATCTCCTCGATATTGATGCCTTCGCTGCGCAGTTCGTGAAGCACGTTCGCCAGAACGCCGACGCGGTTGTAGTGGCGAATGATGCACGGGACGCCGGTGTGCAGCTTTCTCGGATTGACGGCGTTGAGCGGTTTGCCTGTTTCGAGGAAGGCCTTCGCGACGCGGACGGTTTCGTCGGCGATGGCTTCTTCGGCCTGGTCGGTCGACGCGCCGATGTGCGGCGTGGCGGCTGAAAGCAGCGCGGCTAGTTCGGCGTCGGCAAAGTCCGCTTCGCCTGAAGACGGCTCGTTTTCAAAGACGTCGAGCCCGGCCCGGATCTTCCCGCTTTGCAACGCCTCCTTGAGTGCCGGGAAATCGACGACTTCGCCACGCGCGGTATTGACGAACAGCGCGCCCTTCTTCATCCGGCCAAAGAAATCGGCGTTGATGACGCCACGCGTCTCCTTCGACAACGCGAGATGGACGCTGACGGCGTCGGATTGTTCGGCCAGGTTCTCGAGCGAAGCGCAGAACCCGACGCCGAGCGCCTTGGCCTTCTCCGGTGTCAGGCTTCGCGACCAGACAATGACGTTCATGCCGATCGCCTTCGCCAGCCGGGCGACGGCATTGCCGATGCTGCCGAGACCGACGATGCCCAACGTCCGGCCCTTGAGTCCGCGGGCCTTGCCGTACTCCTTCTTGCGCCATTTGCCGGAGCGCAGGTCGACCAGCGCGTCGGGTATCCGCCGGTCGGCTGCGATCAAGAGGCCGATCGCCAGTTCGGCGACCGCGTCGGTGTTCTTCCCGGGACAATTGGCCACGTAGACGCCGCGCTCGCTGGCCTTCTTGAGATCGATGGTGTTCACGCCGGCGCCAGCCCGGATGATCAGCGACAGCGACGCGCCGGCCTCGATTGCCTCGGCGGTGACCTTGGTCGAGCGCACGATCAGGATTTCAACGCCCGGCAGTGCTGCCGGGATGGTTTCGGCGGACAGGTTCGGTTCGAGAATGACCTCGCAGCCCAGCGACTGCAGGTCCGAAACCATCTTCGCGGATACTTTGTCGGCAATCAGAATTTTCATGTGACCCCCTTATCTGTTTATGAGTTTTGACTCGACAAGCATACGCCCGAATTGATCTCGGGAAATACCTCTCGGAGGGGGGAGAACGATGGCGAAACCGGGTGCTCAGAGCTGTTTCTGAAGCGTCTGCTGCAGAAGAATCAGCGAGCGGCCGTGCAGCGGGACCAGGTTCCCGCGCGCGTAGTGTTTTTCCGCACTCAGCAGTTCCGGGTCGGTGGTGTCGATGACGACGCGCCAGCGCATACGCCCTCTGAAGCCGGGGATCTGGAACGGGATGGCTTCGTGGTGGGCGTTGATCAGCAGCAGGAAATCGTCGTCGCGTACCTTTTCTCCGCGCTCATTGACCTCGCCGATGGCATCGCCGGCCAGATACATGCCAAGGCAGCGCGCGAATCCCTGATCCCATTCGGCGTCGCTCATTTCCAGGCCGTCCGGGTTGAACCAGAGGATGTTCTTCTCGCCATTGGGGCTCCCGTGCGGTTGAAAGAAGCTGCGCCGGCGGAAGATTGGATGATTCTTGCGCAGCTCGACGACGCGGCTGACGAAGGCAAATAACGCCTTGTCCACCGGCGACAGGGACCAGTTCACCCAGCTCGTGTCGTTGTCCTGGCTGTAGCCATTGTTGTTGCCCTGCTGGCTGCGCCCCATCTCGTCGCCGGCGAGCAGCATCGGGACGCCTTGCGACAGGAACAGCGTCGTCAGCAGATTGCGCTTCTGCCGGGCGCGCAGCGCGAGGACTTCCGGATCATCCGTGACGCCTTCTTCGCCGCAATTCCAGCTCAGGTTGTTGGATTCGCCGTCCTGGTTCTTCTCGCCGTTGGCCTCGTTGTGCTTCTTTTCGTAGCTCACCAGATCCTGCAGCGTGAAGCCGTCGTGCGCGGTGATGAAATTGACGCTGGCGTAAGGGCGGCGGCCGTTGTGCGCATAGAGGTCGCTCGATCCGGTCAATCGGCTGGCGAGATCGCCGATCAGGCCGCCATCGCCTTTCCAGTAGGCACGCACCGCGTCGCGGTATTTCGCGTTCCACTCGCTCCAGCGCGCGGGGAAGTTGCCGACTTGATAGCCGCCTTCGCCCACATCCCACGGCTCGGCGATGAGCTTCACTTTGGACAGGACCGGGTCCTGATGAACGATGTCGAGAAAGGCGCCGAAGCGGTCGACTTCGTGCGACTCGCGCGCCAGCGTCGCGGCCAGGTCAAAGCGGAAGCCGTCGACGTGCATCTCCTGAACCCAGTAGCGCAGCGAATCCATGATCAGCTGCAATACGTGCGGATGCATCATGTTGAGCGTATTGCCGCAGCCCGTGTAGTCGCGGTAATAGCGCAGGTTGTCGGGCATCAGCCGGTAGTAGGCGGCGTTGTCGATGCCGCGGAAACAGAGCGTCGGACCGAGGTGGTTGCCTTCGGCGGTGTGGTTGTAGACGACGTCCAGGATGACCTCGATGCCGGCCTGGTGCAGCGCCTTGACCATCTCCTTGAACTCGGTCACCGGATCGTTGGTGCTGGCGTAGCGCGAATCCGGCATGAAATAGCCGATCGAGTTGTATCCCCAGTAGTTCGAGAGACCGTTTTCCAGCAGATGGCGATCGTCAACGAAACCGTGAATCGGCATCAGCTCTACCGCCGTGACGCCGAGCCGGGAGAGGTGCGCCAGAACCGACGGATTGGCCAGCGCCGCGTAGGTGCCGCGTTGCTTCTGCGGAACGTCAGGGTGCTGAATCGTGAAGCCCTTGACGTGCAGTTCGTAGATGAGCGAGTCGCTCCAGGCGGTTGCCGGCGGTTTGTCGGCACCCCAGTCGAAATGGTCGTCGACGACTTCGGATTTAGGCATCAGGACGGCGTTGTCGCGCCAGTCGAACGACAGGTCCGCGTGCTTGGCGCCGATCTTGTAGCCGAAGTTCGCGTCGTGCCAGCGCAGTCGGCTGCGCAGCGATTTGGCGTAGGGATCAATCAGCAACTTGTTCGGGTTGAAACGGTGTCCCTGTTCCGGGCGGTAAGGACCATGCACCCGGTAGCCGTAAAGCAGTCCCGGCTTTGCTTGCGGCAGGTAGCAGTGCCAGATGAAATCGGTTTGCTGCGGCATGACGATACGTTCGACTTCGCGCCGCCCATGCGCATCGAACAGGCAAAGTTCGACCTTGGTTGCGTGCTCCGAGAAGAGCGCGAAGTTCACGCCCTGGCCGTCCCAGGATGCGCCGAGCGGGCAGGGTTTTCCTGGCCAAATGGTGGGCGCGGTTTTAATCACGGGTTTTTCCATTACGCGGGTCCGATCGGATTGAATGGATCAAATGCTCACCGCAGCGCCAGTCGCTACGGAGCAAAGGCGGCGATGGATCGTGCGCACGCCAGAAGGCTCACAGTCCATCCCGTTTGAATATAGCCGATCAGCCGGCGAACCCGGCGCGCGGCTATTCGCGGATGTGGATGTTGAAGAACGTCTCCCAGTCGTCTTCCGACGTCGTCGTGTCGAAGCCGTAAATCGTATCGATGCCGTCGTTACTCGAACGCGGGTCAAAATCCCACCTTCGCTCGGCGCCTTGCGGTGCAAGAGAAACCGAGGCGTGCCGCCGACGGTCGATGCCGGATCGGCGTTCGTCATGATTGTGCATTGTTGCCTCCCCATCACCCGAGACCGCAGTTCAGCGAACGTGCCACGCAGATGTGACCGGATGCAGGGTATTTCGGTTCCGCTACCGGGAGGGCTATGGCCTGGGGGTGCCGATGGAGATCCGTTCGTCGAAGTCGAATTCGACCACCTGAATGCCGCGCCGCTCGGCCTGAACCCGTCTATCCGGGCATCCGGCAGGCGGGAAACCGTCGGTCTTCCGTCGGTCGAGACGATTGCGGCGGATATGGCGCGCTGATGTTCGCGGCGAGGATTCGACTGATGGTGCTGGCGTTGGGTCGGGTGACATGGGTCGCCCTCCGTTCAGGATGAGAAGCAGTGCAGCTTCAGCGTAGGACATCCTGCACGGCGATTCAATGAGCGGTGTTGCGCTACCCGCCCAGCGTCAGCAGCTTCGCCGCCAGGTCCGGCGTGCTGTTTGCCGGGATGGCACCGAGCAAGGGGGCGTTGATGCGCGTCTTGAGCGTCGCCAGATTCTCGTCAAAGCGCGACATCGCCGGGTCGATGCGGTTGGCGATCCAGCCGGCGAGCTTGAGGCCGCGCGCGGCGATCGCCTGCTGCGTGAGCAGCGCGTGGTTGATGCAGCCGAGCCGCATGCCGACGACGAGGATGACCGGCAAACCGAGCTGTTCGGCGAGATCGGCCGAGTCGCTCTGCGGCCCGAGTGGTACGCAGAATCCGCCGACGCCTTCGACCAGCACCGCGTCGGCCAGTCCGCGCAAGGTGTCGAACGAGTCGACGATACGGTCGATGTCGATCGTGCGGCCTTCTTCGGAGGCGGCGATGTGCGGCGCAATCGCCGGGTGAAAGAGATAGGGATTGACGAGTTCGCGCGGCGCCTGGACGCCCGATGCGGCAACGAGCGCTTCAACGTCCTCGTTCCGGCCCTTCTCGTTGGTACCGGCGGCGATCGGCTTCATCCCCACGGCCTTGATGCCATGGCTCTTCAGGTGGAGGAGCAGGGCGCTGGTGGCGAAGGTTTTGCCGACTTCGGTATCGGTGCCGGTGATGAACCAGGCCGAGGCGGGTGTTGGGGCGGTGCTGGAAGCGATCATTTTTGTCCGTAAGCAAGGATGACGTCGTAGCTGGCCGGGAGTCCGGCCGGTTCGCGGTGTTCTTCGTAAGCGGCTTCGAGCAGGAGCCAGGCCTTGCGGCCCATCATCCCGCTGCGTCCGCCTTCGCCGACGTTCTGCGCGCCGATCGCCTTGACCGCGCGGAGCAGCGTTTTCAGGTCGGGGTAGAAGACGGTGTGTTTTTCGCGTATCAGGGCGAGGTCGGCAAAGCCGGTTTTCTTCAGCGTGTCGCCGATTTCCGCCGGCTCGCTGAAGGGCAGCGTATGGCGGTGGTGGTCGACGCCGGCAAAAGCTATGCGCAGTTCGTGAAAAGTGTCCGGCCCGAGCGTACTCAGCGCCAGCCGGCCGCCGGGTCGCAGAACGCGTGCGGCTTCGGCGAAAACGGCGTGCGTATTGCACCACTGGATGGTCAGGCTCGACCACCAGAGGTCGAAGCGCCGGTCTTCGAATGGCAGCTTCTCGATGTCGGCGGCAAAGCAGGCATCGGTCGATTGGCCGGCGATTTCAAGCATGGCCGGCGCGAAGTCGACGCCGGTGATATGCGTTTCCGGCCAGCGCGAGCGCAGCAGTCGCGCACCGTAGCCGGTACCGCAGCCGGCGTCGAGGATGTGCGTCAGCCGGGATTCGCCGCGGTCGAGCGCTTCCAGCTCTTCGAGCAGGCGGTCGCAGACGCGGCGCTGAACGACGGCGGCGGCGTCGTAGGTGACGGCGGCGCGGTCAAACGATTCGCGGACGCGTTGCTTAATGGCGGGCGGCAGCATGGCAGTACTCGCCAATCAGATTGGCAAATTTCTCCGGATCGTTGAGGAAAGGGGCGTGGGCGGCGCCGGGGATCGTCGTCAATTGCGAGCCAGCGAGTCTCTCATGGAGCCAGCGCGCGGCTTCGATCGGCATCAACGGGTCGTTCTCGCCGTGAATGAACAGCGTCGGTACGTCGATGCGCTCGATCTGCTCACGCAAATCGACGTCGCGCAGCCAGTCGAGTCCGGCAAGCAGCGCGTTTGTGTCGGCGAGCGGTGCCGATTGAAGCCGACGGCTGAGCGCGCGGCCGATCGTGCGTGCCTGCGCATCGCCCTGGTTGAGCAGCGCGACAAAGCGCTGAAGCGTCGCGGTGGCGTCCTGTTCGATCGCTGCGCGAAACGTGTCGAGCAGTGCGGACGTCTGGGCGAGTTGCCAGTCGGCGCGTTGCGTGAAGCTGGGTGTCGCGCCGACGAGGATCAATCCGGCCAGCCGCTGTGGCGACTGCGCTGCGATCTGCAGCGCCAGCAGGGCGCCGAGCGACCAGCCGCAGACGTAGGCGCCGTCGGGGATGGTGTCGGCGAGTGCGGCGGCGGTTTCGGCGAAGGTGGGGTAGGGTCCGGAATGGCTGTCCCCATATCCCGGGAGGGCCAGCGGATGCAGTTTGAAGCGTTGCTGAAGCGCCGGCAGCGCGTCGCTCCAGGCAAGGTTGCCGAGTCCCCAGCCGTGGATCAGGAACAGATCGGGTCTGGCGTCGTCGTGTGTCATGCGAGTTCCCGCAAGGCATCGACGAGCTGGGCGACCTGCTCGCCGGTATGCGCCGCCGTCAGCGACACGCGCAGGCGGGCCGTGCCCTTGGGCACCGTCGGCGGACGGATGGCCGGCACCCACAGGCCGCGCTGGAAGAGCGCGTTCGCCACGCGCAGCGCCTCGTGGTTGTCGCCGATGATCACCGGCTGGATGGCGGTGGGCGAAGGCATCAGTTGCCAGCGCGTATCGTCCAGTCCATCGCGTAGTTGGGCGCCAAGCTTTCGCAGGTGCGTGCGGCGGTCGTCGCCGTGCTCGATCAGATCGAGACCGGCGAGGAGCGCGCAGGCCATGGCCGGACTCGATCCGGTAGTGAAGATGTAGGTGCGGGCGCGCTGCAGCAGCCACTCGACGACCGTCTCCGAACCGGCGACGAAAGCGCCCGAGCCACCGGCGGCCTTGCCGAGCGTTCCCATGTAGACGATCCGCTCGGCGTGCGGCAGCGCGAAATGCGCGAGGCTGCCGCGCCCCTGCGGGCCGAGCACGCCGAAGCCGTGCGCGTCGTCGATCACCAGCCAGGCATCGAAGCGCTCCGCAAGCTCAAGCAATTCGGGCAGCGGTGCGAGGTCGCCATCCATGCTGAACACCGCGTCGGTCAGGATCAGCTTGCGCTTGGCCGTGCTCCTGGTGAGCAGGCGTTCGAGCGCGGTGAGGTCTCCGTGCGGATAGCGCTGGCTATCGGCGCGGGAAAGCTGGACGGCGTCGATCAGCGAGGCGTGGTTGAGCTTGTCGGCGAAGACGGCGTCGCCACGGCCGACGAGCGCGGGAACGATGCCGAGATTGGCCATGAAACCGGTGGATAGCAGCAACGTTTTCTCAAATCCGGTAAACGACGCCAGCCGTTGTTCGAGGAGGTCGTGCGGCGCCTGATGGCCGCTGACGAGGTGCGACGCGCCTGAACCGACGCCCCACTGCCTCGCGCCGGCGCAGGCCGCTTCGATCAAGGCCGGATCGCTGGCGAGACCGAGGTAGTCGTTGCTGCAAAAGCTGATCAGATCGCGGCCGTCGACGCGCGCCAGCGGACCGCACGGCGCTTCCAGCGTGCGGCGGCGGCGTTTGAGGCCGTCGCTTTCAAGTTGTGCGAGCTGGGCCGAAAGTTCGGCGTGAAGATGCGGTTCTTTCATCGCGTTGATTACTGGTCAGTGACGTGATCGCCGGCCTCGATCCGGCCGGTTGGCACAGCGTGGGAATCCAGCGCTTCATGGGAATGAAAGGCGCACTGGAAGCATCCGGTGTTTGAAGGTCGGCGCGGATTTTAACCCGGATTGCCGGCCCGGACGCCAAATGAAGCCTGCGCCGCAGGGCAATCGCATGAACACCCACCCCCTCCCCCTTCAAGGGGAAGGTCGCGAAAGCGACGTTTGCGATTGGACGGGATGGGGTGGGGATGGGGCGCGAACGGGGGTTTGATCGACGAAATAGCCGCCAGATAACCCCATCCCCCTCCCGACCTCCCCCTTGAAGGGGGAGGAGTTGATGCGTACGACATCCATGCGATTGCCCTGGCCTGCGCCGCCGGTGACTGAATTCGACGCGATTCGCACGCGCTCGGCGGCTTCAGTCAGGCTTGCGGGCGATGACCCCGATCAGCGCCGAGCGGCCCTTGTGGGCGACACCCTCCAAAAGCTCGTCTTCGTACTCGATGAGCTCTTCGATGGTCCAGCCGGAGAACGCTTCCTGCAGGGACTCGGGCGTATAGAGATTCTCGATCGTCGACGGTCCGCCGGTCTTGTATTCGAGCTGCTTCGGCGTGTAGCCCTGCAGCAGGATGCGTCCGCCGGGGGCGGTCAGCTGCTTCATGACGGCGAACTGTCGTTCCCGATCCTCTCCGCTGACGAACTGGATGAAGATGCCGATCACCCAGTCGAAGGACTCCTTGAGTTCGCTGGGTGGCCAGTCGGCGGCCAGCATGTCGGCCAGGATGAAGTTGACCTCGACCTGGCGGCCGGCTGCGAGGCGTCGGGCTTTTTCGATGGCGACCGGCGCGATTTCGATGGCCGTGACGCGCAAGCCCTGTTCTGCCAGCCACACCGAATTGCGGCCTTCGCCGTCGGCGATCGACAGTGCCGTCTGGCCGTTTTCAAGCAAGGCTGAACGGTGCGCGAGGAAACGATTGGGTTCGGTTCCGAACAGGTAGTGTTCGCCGGCGTCGCCGTAACGCTGGCTCCAGATGCTCTTCTGATCCATGTCGCTTCCTTCGTTGAAGAACGCGGTCAGACTATGCCGACAAGGCTTGGTTCAGCGCCGCGGCGGTGGCGTGTCCGAGGTGGCTGATCTCGTCGTCGCTGACGACGTACGGCGGCATCAGATACACGGTGTTGCCGATCGGCCGGATCAAGGCTTCGTTTTCGAGCGCGGCGCGGTAGAAACGGCGCGAGAAGGCCGCGTCGTCGGTTTCGACGTCGAAGGCGATGATCATTCCGCGCTGGCGCAGATGCGTGACTTGCGGATGTTCGGCAAGCGGTCCCAGCGCGGCGCCCAGCTTTTGCGCGCGCGCGAGGTTCTGCGTGAGGACGTCGTCGGCGGCGAAGATGTCGAGCGTCGCGAGTGCGGCGCGGCAGGCCAGCGCGTTGCCGGTATAGGAATGCGAGTGCAGGAAGCCGCGCGCCGTGGCGTCGTCGTAAAAGGCGCCATAGACCGCATCCGTCGTGAGCACGATCGAGAGTGGCAGGTAGCCGCCGGAGATGCCTTTCGAGAGGCACAGGAAATCGGGCTTTATGTCCGCCTGTTCGTGCGCGAAGAAAGTGCCGGTGCGTCCGCAGCCGACGGCGATTTCGTCGCAGATCAGGTGTACGTCGTAGCGGTCGCAGAGCGCGCGCGCCCGACGCAGGTATTCCGGGTCGTACATGGCCATGCCGCTCGCGCACTGAATCAGCGGTTCGACGATCAGCGCGGCGATGCTTTCGTGGTGTTGTTCCAGATGCGTTTCGAGCGCTGCGGCGGCGCGGCGCGCAACGTCGGCCGGCGTCTCGCCATCACGCGCCTGGCGTGCATCGGGCGAGGGGACGGTCGCGGCAGCACGGATCAGCGGCGCGTAGGCGTCCTTGAAAATCGCGACGTCGGTGACGGCCAGTGCGCCGACGGTTTCGCCGTGGTAGCTGCCTTCGAGGCAGAGAAAATCCTGCTTGCGCGCAAAGCCGCGATTGCGCCAGCTGTGGAAGGACATCTTGAGCGCGATCTCGGTCGCCGATGCGCCGTCGGAGGCGAAGAAGGCGTGGCCGAGCGAGCCATTGGTCAGCGCCGACAGTCGTTCCGACAACTCGACCACCGGCCGGTGCGTGCAGCCGGCGAGGATCACGTGTTCCAACTCTTCGAGTTGCTCGCGTAGCGCGGCGTTGATGCGTGGGTTGCAGTGACCGAAGAGATTGACCCACCACGAACTGATGCCGTCGAGGTAGCGCTTGCCGTCAAAGTCGTACAGCCAGGCGCCTTTGCCGCGCGCGATCGGGATTAGCGGCAGCGAGCCGGCATCGGTGTTCGTGTGCTGCTTCATCTGCGTACACGGGTGCCAGACGGCGGCGAGGCTACGTTGCAGCAGATCGGTGTTGCTCACGGCTTGTCTCAGTGCAACGTCTGCGAGGGCGAGTTCTGCTGCTCCGGCAGCTCGGCATGCACCGTGTCGCCATCGGCGTTCGGATAGAGTGGTGCGCCGCAGTCGTCGCAGAACTCGAACGGGAACTGCTGATCGTGGGCGATGATTTCCTTGATGCCCGACTCGCGCAGCAGCGTTTCGATTTCGCCGACGACCTCGGTCGTTTCGTCCTCGGTGCCGAGCAGCGGCCAGATGACGCCGTGGAAGATGGCGTCGTCGTCGCGCGGGCCGAAGCCGATGCGGTATTCCTCAAGGCGCTTGTCGTGGAAACCGGCGATGACGGCGCGGAACGATTCGGCGGGCTTGCCCAGTGTCGTCTGCAGAAAGGCGACCGAGGCGCGCAGCGAATACGGGCGTGATGTCATGTCGGCGGTTCGGCAAGCCGAATGGTACGAGTCGGCGAGCAGCGTCTGGAAGGCGCACCCGGTGAGCAGCGGTTCGAGACAGGGGCCGCCCTGCTTGACCCATTCCTTGAGCGCCGATTCGCGGGTGCAGTCGTCCGCTTCGTTCCAGCGGAAGAGTGGCATCCCGCGCGGCACGGCGATGGCGCCGAGCAGGTAGCGGGTATCGGAGAGAAACTGGTTCGTCTCGGGCATCGTCGCCACATCGAGTTTCAGTTCGTTGTCGCAGAGCGCGGCGCCGCCGAGATCGCGCATCAGCTGCCAGGTATCGACGAAGCTGCGCGGCAACTGGTCCGGGCTGTACAGGTAATCAGCGAGGGCGAGCTGCGCGCTCGCGGAAAAAACGTGCGCGCCGAGATGCGTCTTGAGCATCTGCAGCGTGTTCTTCGGGATCGTTCCGTTCGGGATCGAGAAGCGCGACCAGGCAAGTACCGGGACGTTGAACAGCAGAATGTCGTAGTCGCGGCCCTGATGCGTCATCACGCAGGATTCCGCACACGATTCGATGATGTCAGCGAGGCTGTCGTGCGCACCCGCGTGCGAGTCGAACAGGCGGTCGAGCGAAGCATTCAGGTCGTCCTCAGCGCCGTCCTGAAGGAGTCTCTCAACGAGCTCAAGCAGTTGTTTTTCCCAGAAGGTTTCCTCCAGCTTGCCACCGGCCTCGGCGAGTCCGGTCGCCAGACGACCCAGCTCGGTCGCGTCGGCCGAGATACGTTTTCGGGAAGAGAGGCGGTTGCGTTTCATGATGAGATCCTGCAGACGTGGCAATCCGGCATTGTACCAAGCCGACGCCACCATTGACCGATCGGGATGAACCGGGCGGTGCGCTCCGCCCCGCCCCGGCGTCACGTCTTGGCTTGCTGTTCCGCCTTTTCCGAAGTTCCCACGATTCCTACGCTTTCCACCTTGGGAGGCAGGAAAAAGTCCCGTGGATGCCGCCAGAGGTGGCGCAATACGGCGCCGGTGATCATGCGCCAGGGCGTGTCCGAGACCTGGCGCGAGCGCAGAGCGATGTTGAGTGCGAGTGCAAAGCTGACGGTCAGGTTAACGAAGCCGATCGTCGCGACACCGAGCGCCGCCCACAGCAGCAGCCAGTGGTTCGGTGCAAAGTCCGAGGCTGCGACGGCGATGCCGACAAAGGCCGACGAGAACGCCACATGGCGGATGTCGATCGGCAGGCCGAAGAGGACGCCGAAGATTGCGATGCCGCCGAGCAGGAAGCCGAAAATGAGATTGCCCGACAGTGCGCCGAGATTTTCGCCGATGTAATTTGAGACGCGCCGCATGCGGTATTCTCCGAACAGGCGCTTGGGCCACTTGAGTTGCAGGATGCGCTCGGGCACGCGGTTGTAGGCCGCGTAGTTGTCGAAGTAACCGTTGATCAGCCCGGCGAGGAACAGGCAGACGCCGGCGATTGCGGCGTAGAAGGCCGAGCCGCTGGCGACCAGGCTTTGCTCTTCGAGCAGGTGCGTGGCCTTATCCGCATCGACGAAGTGCTCGCCGGTGACGCTGAAGACAGCGTAGGCGATCAGCGCAGAGAGCGGAATGGCGAGGCCGACATTGCCGAGAATGGCGACGATCTGGCTGCGCACGGTGCGTGCGATCAGGCTCGTCAGCAGCTCGATGTCGCGCAGCTTGCCGCCGGACTGGCTGATCGTCGCGGCGATGGCATTGGCCGTCATCGCCGGCTGCTTGGTCGCGACCGTGCCGTGCAGGATATGGATCAGACAGAAGCCCAGGCCGTAGTTCAGGCAATAGATCAGGGCGGCGGAGAGCGGCGGCATCGATGCCTTGGACAGCAGAATCTTGAAGCAGGCCATGAAGGCGATGACGAAGCCGCCGATCACCGCCGAACGCGCCATCGTCTTGTATTCGTTGCGGTTGTCGGTGATGTAGTGCTCGCCGTGGGCGCTGGCGTTGTCGGTGACGCGCAACGCGATCAACTGCGTATTGTTGCGCCAGTGACGGCGCAGGTTGTCGCGCTGGCATTCTTCGTGGATCAGGCGCGTGAAGGTGCGGACGATCGGCAGGTGGGCCGAGGCGCCGCCCGGGTCCTCGCGCAGCGCTTCCAGGATATCGATCAACTCCTCGCTGCGCTGGATCAGCTGTTGCAGGCGCTGCAGATGGTAGGTCAGGCGGATGCTGGTGCCGTCGCGGCCGGCGCGCTTGCGGATGCGTTCGATGACGCCCAGGCACTGGTCGAACAGCACGCGCAGGTGCTTGTCGTCGCTGATGGCAGCGTCGGCGTTGCGCCATGAGCCCGGGTAGGCGTCGATGTAGGCGATCAGCTCCTCGTTTTGCGTGACAAAGGGCGAATCGTAGGTTTCGAGCGCGCGGTCGAGGCGCAGCAGCTCCGGTTCCATGCCGAAGGCGGCGATCCAGTACGAGAGGATGCGCAG
>JAGNOM010000196.1 GCA_017990155.1 Propionivibrio sp.
GTCTCGGCGTGCATCGGCATCGCCTTCTATCCCGAAGACGGCATCGACATGCTCGAACTCTCAAGGCACGCCGACGAAGCCATGTTCCGCGCCAAGGAAAACGGCCGCAACGCAGTGGCTTTCTACAATCTTTCGGGTTGAGTGCGGGAATCTCCTGTCTGTTGAGCAGCCATTCGCGTCGCAACTGACTTGCGTAATTTTGTCCTTGACCGGCTTGATGTCAGGCGACAGGATTCGGCCATGAGTGGTCATAGAAGGCAAGGAAAACTCAGCGACTCGAACGGCTGGTAACTTATCTTATGGCGGACCCTTAAAAAAACAGGTTTGAGGTAGTTTTCCCCAGTTGTGGGCAAATTATGGACCCTTCTGCGTAACCCGATTACGGGCAGCCGCAGGAATTCCGGATATGGATCGTCGGCGAGAGGCGAATCGTCTGCCGGTTTCCTTCTGGATTCTTGATGCGCTTGATGAGGAGATTGAGCGCCTTTGCCCCGATTTCCTCAAGCGGTTGCGCCATCACGGTCAACCGCGGGCTGAACAGATCGGCCCAGTCAAAGTCATCGAAGCCGACAAACGCCATGTCCTGCGGCACATCGATTCCGGCTTCGCGCAATGCGCGCATGGCGCCGATCGTCATCAGGTTATTTGAGGTCATGATCGCTGTTGGCCTTGATTGGAGGGCAAGTAGTTGCCGCGTAGCGACCTGTGCAGGTTCGATCGCCGACTCGCCACAACGCACCAGCGCTTCGTCATAGGAAAGTCCGGCGGACTTCAACGCTGCACGATAACCATCAAGCCGCTCGGCCGACGTCGAGTTCCATGCCGCCCCCGAAATGAAACCAATCCTGGTATGGCCGTGGCCAATCAGATGTGCAATCAATTCCTGTACGGCCACCTTGTTCTTGACACCGACCTGATCGAATCCCTGCGTCAGCAAATGGTCTACCAAGACTCCGGGAATCTTGTTGTTTCGCAGATAGGCCAGTGACTCCAGGCGGCCGTCATCTGCGGGAGCCAGCACGACACCATCGACTCGGCGCTGGTGAAATGCCTGCACAATCTTCAGTTCCTGATCGGGATCATCGTGCGTGTCGGAAAAGAGCATCATCAGGCCGTTCTTCATGCACTCGTTTTCAATGGACCTCACGACTTCGCTGAAGTAATGGTTGGCAAATGTAGGAATTGCCACGCCGATGGTATTTGTCGCAGACATCGCGAGAGATCTCGCTAGCGAGTTCTGGATATAGCCCACCTCCTGAATCGCAGCGCGCACCAGCTTCTCCGTATCTGGATGAACCTTTCGCGTTCCGTTCAGTACGTGCGAAACGGTTGTTACAGACACATTCGCCGCTTTCGCGACGTCATCCATCGTAGCCATGCTTAAGCACCTTTTTAGTTGTTCTCAGTTTTCCAGACTCAGCACACAATTTGCCGCCTGCCGCGTTTCACTCCAAACCTTGCGCGCCTGGCAGCAGTCCGGGATTCAGGTCAATAGAGACAAGGCGAAATTTATCACGCAAGCGCTTGCGCAAGCGCTTGCGTTGCCATAGAATTCTCTTGGCGGCGGTTTTTACAAAACACTCGCTAGCAAAAAAACGCATTGTCCGGGGCAATCAGAATACCGAACCCCATAATCCGTAATGTTAAATCTTTTACTAGTCGCGCAAGGAGAAGAAAATGAAAATGGGAATACTCGCCGCAGCACTGATGGGTATTACGTTGGCAGCGGGCAGTGCTATGGCCGAATCGAAGCCGGTGATTGGCGCATTGATTCGAAATCTGGACGATCAGTTTCTCAATGACTATACCGCGAACCTAAAGAAGGCTGCCGCCGCCAAGGGCGCTGAGCTGAAGATCATGGACGCCCGTAGCGACATGGCAACCCAGCTTGATCAGCTGAATACTCTGGTGAGTCAGGGCGTGAAGTACTTTGTGGTGGTGCCGGCCGTCACCGAGGGGAGTGAGCAGTTGGCCAGCGTGATTGCCTCCAAGAATGGCGGCGCCGCGTTCTCCAACACCGCACCGACCGTCGCCGCACTCAAGAGCAGCGCCAACTTCTTCCTGGCGTCGTCACCCGAGTCGATCGCCGGATCAATCCAGGCTGATATCGTCGACGCTTACTTCAAGAAGTTCCCGAATAAACTCGGACCAGGCAAATCGATCAACCTCATCTTGTTTCTCGGTCAGCTCGGCCACCCGGCTCAAATCTATCGTACGCAGGCGGTGTTGAAGGACCTAGAGAAGAAGGGCTACAAGGTCAATGTCATCGCTAAGGACACTGCCAACTGGCAGCCTGACGAAGCCCAGCAGAAGATGGACGCTTGGCTCAATGCCTACAAGGGCAAGTTCAACCTGATCCTGGCCAACAACGACGCGATGGCGCTCGGAGCGGTCGAATCGTTGATCACCGCAAAGTACGTGGATGACCCTGCCAACCCGACCAAGGATGTGGATGGTGACGGAACCTTCCTGAAAGTTCCTGTGATCGGCGTCGACGCTACGCAGGTTGCGCTGCGTTCAATGTCAGAAAACAAGCTCTACGCTACCGTGCTGCAAGACGCTGCCGGTCAGGCGACCACAGCATTTGATCTGGCCTATACGATGGCCACCAAGGGTGCGGTGAATGGTGCGACGATCAATGACATCAAGCCGCTCGACAGCGCCATTGAAGAAGCGCCGGCCAACGATCCCGCGCTGGTCAAGCAGATTTATCTGGTTCCATTCAAGGGCGTGACCAAGGAGAATCTTTCGACCTTCCTGAAGAAGTGATGGCTGATGCCAGGCTGCAGAACATCGCCAGCCTGGCTCTGTTTGCCAGACTATAGTGGTTCGCCGGATTTCTCGGCAACCACACCAATAACAAGAAACTGGCAAATGGCGGCAGTCGTCCGGCCGCCCAAACCAATCGCCGCAATGTGTCAATCGCTCAGGAATAAAGATGGATTCGCAATACGTCCTGGAAATGAAAAACATCAGCAAGCGCTTTCCCGGTGTCGTCGCACTGGATCGCGTCAGCTTGCGGGTGCGCCCCGGAACCGTTCATGCTTTGATGGGGGAGAACGGTGCGGGTAAATCGACGCTGATGAAATGTCTGTTTGGAATGTACCACGCGGAAGAAGGCGAAATCGTGTTCAAGGGAAAGCCAACCCACTTCCCCAGCACGAAAGACGCACTTGATGCGGGTGTCTCGATGATCCATCAGGAGCTTGCCAACGTACCCGACCGTTCGGTTCAGGAGAACATCTGGCTCGGTCGCGAGCCAGTTTTGCACTTCGGGCCATTCCGCGCGCTTCGGCACCGCAAGATGCACGACGATACGGTCGCACTGATGAAAGAACTCGAAATGGATATTCGTCCTGATGTCAGGATGGGGCAGCTTTCCATTTCACACCAGCAAGCCTGCGAAATCGCCAAGGCGGTTTCTTGCGACGCAGCGGTCGTGGTCATGGACGAGCCGACATCGTCGATTACCGAAAAAGAAACCGAGCACCTTTTTCGCATCATTCGTGACCTGAAAAGCCGTGGTGTGGCAATCATCTACATTTCGCACAAGATGCACGAGATCTTCCAGATCGCCGACGAAATCTCGGTGATGCGCGACGGTCGTCTGATCGGTACGCATCCTGTCGCGTCGATTGACGAAGATCAGCTGATCCGGCTGATGGTCGGACGCGACACCAGTCAGCGCTTCCCGCCGCTCGACAGCGTCCCCGGCGAAACTCGACTTCAAGTCCGCCATCTGAAATCGACCAATCCGCGTTCGTTCCAGGACATCAGCCTCAGTTTGCGGCGCGGAGAGATTCTCGGTATCGGCGGACTGGTGGGTGCGCAACGTACGGAATTCGTCGAGGCCTTGTTCGGTCTGCGAGACATTGCCAGCGGAAGCATCGAGATCGACGGTAAGCCGGTGCTGATCGAATCAAGCGGGGACGCGATTCACCATGGTGTCGGGCTGATCACCGAAGACCGGCGTGCATCCGGCATCTTCCCCCAGCTTTCGATCACCACCAACACGGTGATTCCTTCGCTCTCGAACTACCGCACCGCTTTCCGCAACCTCAAACACCAGAAGATCGCGGAGGAAACGGAACGGCTGAATCGCCTTTTGCGCACCAAGACACCGTCGATGGAAACGCCGATTCAGAATCTCTCCGGGGGTAACCAGCAGAAGGTCCTGATTGCCCGCTGGCTGATGATCTCGCCGGACATCCTGATCATGGACGAGCCGACACGCGGTATCGATGTCGGCGCCAAATACGAGATCTATTCGATCATGGTTGACCTCGTCAAGAGCGGCAAGTCGATCATCATGGTGTCGTCCGAAATGCCCGAGCTCATCGGCATGTCACATCGCATCATGGTGCTCTGCGAAGGTCGCTACACCGGAACGCTTGAGCGCGAAGCCGCGACGCAGGACGAGATCATGCGTCTCGCCACGAAATACATGTGAGGAAACATAAGAATGACTGAACAAGCCGTTTCACAACCCGTCGCCCGCTTTGAGAACGTCAAGGGCTACCTGAGCAAGCATACCAATCTGGTGACTTTCATCGTTCTGGCGCTGGCGCTGGCCGGCCTGACCGATGGCGCCTCGCTGTCGATCGACTCGATCAGGAACCTGGCGGTAGCCGAGTCGATACGCGCTTTCGCCGCGCTCGGCGTCGGCATGATCATCATAACGCGCGGCATCGATCTATCTATCGGCGCCGTTGTGTGCCTTGTTGCAAGCGTATCCGCCTCGTTTGCGCAGAACGCCGACTATGCCTCGGCGATCTATCCCGGTGTCGAGTTTCCACTATGGTTACCGATAGTCGCCGGCATCGCGACCGGTGCTGCGTTTGGCCTGTTTAATGGAGTCCTGGTTGCCTACGCCAAGCTTCCACCGTTCATCGCCACCCTCGGCTCCATGTCCGTCGCCTTTGGCTGCCAATTGATCTACACCAAGGCAAATGTCGTCGGCAGCCTGAAGGAGCCGTTCAAGGCCATCGGCCAGGGAACGACGGCGTCGATCCCGAACCTTGCCATCTTTGTTGTGATCGCATCCCTCGTCGTGTGGTTCATCCTGCGCCATACCCGGCAGGGTACCAACATGTATGCCATCGGCGGCAATCCGGTCGCTGCACGCGTGTCGGGCATCAATGTCACCAAAGAGCTGATCCTTGTCTATCTCTACGGTGGCATCCTGTACGGTATCGCCGGTGTCCTGCTCTCCAGTCGTCTCGGCCTCTCCAATGCGCTGACAGGGCGGGGGATGGAGCTCGATGCGATTGCGGCGGTCACCATCGGCGGCGTCTCGCAAAGCGGCGGCATCGGCACCATGAGCGGGATGATTCTCGGCGTACTGACGCTGGGCATCATCAATTACGGGATGACGTACCTTGGCGTGGATTCCTACTTCCAGCTGCTGATCAAGGGCTTCATCATCATCATCGCCGTCTACTTCGACATGAAGAAGTACGCCCGACGCGCCTGACGAGACCTGTTTTCATCTCACGCCTTGCTGCGAACCCATAAGGATCGCAGCAGGGCAAGCACGAACCAAAAGTCACCCTGACCAAAAGGAGAGTTCCGTGTTGCTCGGAATCAAGCCCTGTATCAGTCCAAAATTGCTCTACACCCTGGCCCGAATGGGCCACGGCGACGAAATCGTGATCGTTGACGCCTTCTATCCCAGCCACAGCAGAAACGCTAACGTCATTCGTTGCGACGGCACCGATGCTGCCGATCTGCTCGACGGCATCATGTCCCTGATGAATCCGGACAGCTATGTCGAAGCACCCATCGTCATGATGGAACCGGCGAACGGCGATC
>JAGNOM010000019.1 GCA_017990155.1 Propionivibrio sp.
GTTTTCCGACGAATTCTTCCATGTTGTGTCCGTGGGTAGGGTGCAATAACCGAAGGGCATTGCACCGGCCCGGCCCGATGGTGCAATGTGACCGAAGGGAATGCAGCGCCGCTGCGCTTATTGCACCCTACGGTTGTGCTTCCTCATCGGCTGCGGCGCCCAGTTGCCGCAGGCGCTTCAGCGTCACGGCATTGAATCCCGCCTCGTTCTGCCGCGCTTGCTCGCCGCTGACCCAGTGCAGCAGGGCGCCCTGTGGTTTGTCGCGGTTGCTTGTTTCGCAGGCCGAGAGGCATTGGCCGCATTGCGTGCAGGCGAACATCCAGCGTTTGACGTTGCGCGGCTTGAGGCGCATCGGGCAGACCGCATCGCAGGCGGCGGTCTTGCCGCCGACGCAATCGGCGCAGTCGTTGATGCGTTCGCGATCAAAGCCAACGACCATCGCCTTCTTGTTTCCGATCCAGGCGATGCTCTGGAAGATGCCGACGGCGCAGGCATAGCGGCAGAAGAGGTGGCGCGCGAAGAGGAACTCGAGGCTGAGGACGATGGTGGCCGCGCTGAGGAAGATCACTTCGTACTTGTGCAGGCTCAAGCTGAGGAGGCCGCCATAGACATGGAAGGGCGGCATCAGGTAGGTGAGGAAGACGACCGCCCAGGCGAAGGCGAACGCGATGGCGACGGGTACGACGAGCAGCCAGTAACGCGCGTCGCGCAGGGACGGTGTGCCGTCGGGCTCCCAGGGGGCGACCTTGTTTCTGTCCCAGATCGAGTGCTTGCCGCTGGCGCGCAGCATCAGCCGGTTGATCGTCTCGACCACCGAAAAGTGCGGGCACAGCCAGCCGCAATAGAGCCGTCCCCATTTCCAGGCGACGCCGATCAGCAGCGCGAGCACGCCGAAGAGCGGCAGGAACAGGTAGAGGAGGATGTTGCCGGCGACCGCGAGCGCCGAGAGCTCGCCGGCGATGAACTCGTCGATGCCGACGTGCCACTCGTAAGTCAGGAACCAGGCGTGGCCTTCGACGAGGTCGTAGCGCAGGAGGTCGAATACCGGCGTCACGGCAAACAGGACGAAGAAGCCCATTTGCGCGAACAGGCGGCTGCGTTGGATGCTTGCCTGCTTCATCTAAAACCACTCACCACAGAGGCACAGAGGCACAGAGAAAAGCGAAAGATCACGCGGTTCTCGGCTCTGGATAATTCACCGAGTCGGTTGCCGTCGTGGGCACTGTGAGGTGTTGTTCTTCCTCTGTGTTCTCTGTGTCTCTGTGGTTCAACTAAGGTTTTAAGGATCATGTGTTCTCCAGCTTCGGCCCGATCAGCGGGTAACGGAATGTTTTGCCGGCCAGTGCGCGAGCCAGTCCGAACATGCCGAGGAGGACGAGCAGCGAATGCACGCAGGTGAAGTAAAGAATCACCAGCACCCAGGTCCACGCCCAGTGCAGGCCGCCGAGCGCAATGAAGGCGGCGGTGAGCGTACTGATCAGCAGGCCGCCCCACAGGCTGACGAAGAAAGTCTGCTTCAGGTGGTTGCGCGCCAGCATCGGCGCCTCGCGGTGCTTCCGCCATAACCAGAACAGCGCGACAAACGCGATGCCGGGCAGGATCAGCAGGTTGGCCAAATAGAGCGATTCGGCGACCACCGCGAGCGCTTGCCCCGGCACTTGCGGCTCGGTTCGGTAGCGATTGTCGGTTCGTACGTCCACGATCAGTGCCCGAAGGTGGCTTTGACGATTTCGAGCAGCGCATCAGTCGTTTCGATGTCGTCGGTCAGGCTCTCGACGAGCGTGACCCGGCTGGCTTCGATCGGCGCGAGGCCGGCCTTGATCAGCGTCGCGGCGTAAACCAGAAGGCGGGTCGAGGCGACCTCCTCCAGATCACGGTCCTTTAGCGCGCGCAGCGACTTGCCGATGGCGACGAGGCGTTTCGCGGTGTCGGCGTCGATGCCCGTTTCGCCGATCAGGATCGCCTCCTCGCGCGCGGCCGATGGGAAATCGAAACGCAGCGAGACGAAGCGCTGGCGCGTGGAAGGCTTTAGCCCCTTCATCAGGTTCTGGTAGCCGGGGTTGTACGAGACGATGAGCATGAATGACGGCGGCGCCTCGATCAGTTCGCCCGTGCGATCGATCGGCAACACGCGGCGGTCGTCGGCGAGCGGGTGCAGCACAACGGTCGTGTCCTTGCGCGCCTCGACGACTTCGTCGAGATAGCAGATGCCACCCTCGCGCACGGCGCGCGTGAGCGGGCCGTCCGACCAGTAGGTGGCGCCGTCGCCGATCAGGTGGCGGCCGACGAGATCGGCGGCAGTCAGGTCGTCATGGCAGGCGACGGTGTAGAGCGGCAGGCCGAGTTTCGCTGCCATGTAGGAGACGAAGCGCGTCTTGCCGCAGCCAGTCGGCCCCTTGATGAGCAGCGGCAGGCGGTTCTTCCAGGCGTATTCGAAGATTTCTATTTCGTTGCCGGTGGCGTCGTAGAACGGCAGTTCCTGCGTCGTGTGGTGAGTGCGCGAATCGTTGGCGGTGTTTGCGGAGGTCGACATTCGGTGAATCCCATACGTTGATGGCTACAGTTTAGTCGACTGATTTACTCTGACATTGATGTGGGTTAAAGCTGCAAGAAACGACGGGTCGTCGGTCAGGTGCGCCGATTCGCTGGGCAGGTCTGCTTCCTACGTCAACGGTTCCCTACCTTGATAGACGTCGCGCGGGCGTGCCGCGCGGCTGTTGTCGACATAACCCGCTCCGGTCGCACGGAATCCCGCAACCGAGTCATGCACATGGAAGTCGAAGAACTCGACGGCATCCATCGCCTTCCGATACATATGTAACAAGGGTACCTGCGAGAGTTGGGCTTCGATCTTCGAACTGCGCCCCTGCTCACCCGGCGCATAACCGCCGCCAACGTCGGAGTGCATGCCGGGATAAACCACTTCCGTGCAACTGGCGGGATAGATCGACGGTGTTGCAGCCTTGGAGGAAACGGCGACGCGCACCGTATCGAGCGGGAACGATTCGCGTACTTCATGTGCCGCCGTGTAATGTAAGCACTGCTCGACGGACGGAGGAATCCGCAACTCGGCCGCCCATCCATTGTGGCCCTTGAGCGCTTCGCTGTGATCAAGCACGGCGTCGACCAGCGCCGGTCCGGCCAGTGGCCCCAGCCCCGGGATGGCGGCGCCGGCGCCCCTGAAAGCACGTCGCTTTTCGGGGTTGCGCATCGTGTTGCTCACACCGACCGAGGCAACGGTATCAAAGAGCCCCATGAAGTAGATGCGTAGCGGGTAGCGCTTGTCCTTCAGGCGCCAGGTTGTACCGCTGCCTTCCATACGCCGATGCAGTCGCAGGGCGAACGCCCGGGCCTCGGTAGCGCCGCGCGAGAAGCCGAAGATGGCGACATGGATGCCGATGATCTTGTTGGTGGGGTTGTGGGCGAGGGCCTCCGCTTTGGCAATCCGATCATCGAACTGTGTAAGCGCATAGTTGATGCGTTTCTCGCCGCCTTTGCCAAAGGCGTCACCGAGCGTGCTCTCTGGCCCAAGGTAAACGTGCTTCGCCGCCTTGATCGTGCAACCGCCGGGCGCCCCCATCTCGAAGTTGCCGCCGAGGCGCTAGTCGTCTCCCTTGAACACCGTGCGGAACTTGGCTAGCCCGATCCCGTTCATCTTGAATTCGTCCATGCCCATGCCGATGAAACCCGCCATCGAATCGTGCACATAGCGATCGAAGAAATCCTCGACGCCCGGTTTCACCGCGCCCACGTCGATCCGCTTGGCGACGTCGATTACGTGTTTTTCGCGCGTGCCAATCGGCATTCCCACCGCTTTCCACATCTTCTCGTGCAGCTTGGCGGCTTTCGGCGGATCGAATTCGGGTTCCAGCGCAATACGTTGCCGGACGCTCCGCGGCACGTTCAGATCGACGGCCATCCCCGGCGTCAGCGACGACAGGCGTACGATCAGGCAATCCTGCGTCGACCGCAAATACCGCTGGTCCTTGGGCGGCGCCGTCGTGCACGGCGGGCGCTGATCGAAATGGGCGCGATGCTTGAAGCGATAGCTGAAATACAGGCTCATGTGTTGCCGCGCCATTTCCTCCACCGGCCCGCTGCCGATCGCGGCGTCCTTCAGATAGGCGTTGAAGTCGCGGATGACGTCTGATGATGGCGTGAGGTCGTTTCTGAAACGTTCATTCAACATATCCCAAGCAACCAGCGGCACGCCAGATTTCAAGGCCTCACGGTACATATCGTGGCCGGGAATGGTCGCCATGAAGGAGTCTTGCGTCGGCGAGACGCCGATGGCGCTTGGCGCATAGCCGCCGCCGACATCCGAATGCGCACCGGGGTACATGACTTCGTGCGCGTTACCGGGGTAGGACGATTTGACGCGTACCGAATCGAGCGGGAAGCAGGCGCGAACCTCGTGCCCGGCGACAAAATGGACGCAGCGCTCAACCGCCGAGTGAATTTCCTGCGTGTTGTCCGCCCAGCTCTGGTGGCCGGCGAGCACACCCGTGTCGTAGAGGTTGGCCAGACCGACCGAGGCCACGGTATCGAACAGCCCGAGAAACTGGAGACGAAGCGGAATACCCGCCAGCGTCCAGCCGCCGTCTTCCTGCTGGCACACCTCGAACAGCCAGTTGACGAAGGTACGCGCCTGCGCTGCGCCGCGCGAGAAGCCGAACACCGAGAGGTTGATCTGTTCGACCCGTGGCTTCTTTCCAGCCAGCGCCGCTTTCAGCTTGTCCTGCCAGGTGTTGAGAATGACCCGGCGCATCGCACCGGGGTTGGTGCTGCTGGCGGTGTTGCCGACGACGGTTTTGGCTTCGTCCGGCTGGATCAGCAGGGCGTTGTTATGCACAAAGCGGTGCGGCGCGTTGAGCAACTGGAACAATCCCCAGACGATGCGGTTCTCGCCCTTCCACGCGGCGGCGGACCCAGCAGTGCTCGACCAACCCGTGCCGCTGTCGCCGATTTCGGGGAAGGGCGTGCCGACGCCGGGGATGTAGTAACGAAGGTAGCCTTGGTTCCATTTGTCTCGATAACTATGGAACAGTCGCACGATATTGCTGTGCTTGCGCTTCTCCGGCGGTAGCTCGACGTAGTCCCTGTCGCGATTATTGCCCGTGCCGTCGAAGAAGATGCCGACGAATACCTGGCCGGAACAGGTCGGTTTGTTGTCCTTCGGCAAGGTGCAGGCCAGCGCCTTGGCGCGCTGCATCATTTCCTTGGGACTCAGTTTACGCAGGCCATCTTCGGGGAAAGGGGCGGGGGAAGTTGTCGTCATGTTGTCGTCCTCAGGCTAAAGGTTTCAGCGAGGTGTTTCCGCGATGGCCGGGAGCCCATTGCTGACCGCCACCTTGACCTCGTCGTTGGGGAAGAAAACGATGTAGAACTCGCCCATAGCTTTGTATTCGGGGATGTCCACGGTGCGTTCTTTCCAGGGGGCTGGAACGTATACTTTCTTGCCGTTCCGAATTACTTCCTTACCCTTTTCATCCAGAAGCCAATCACCATCTTCCTGCCACTTGATGGTGACTTTCAGGCCAGGACGCCATCTCTTGGGAATGACGACACAACACATTCCGGTCCCTCCGACAGTGTGTGCCCTGATATCGAGTATCCCGCCCTCGCCATTGACGATGACCGAGACAATCGACTTGTCCGTATGATTGGCTCCGCCATAACTGACTGCAACTGTCTCGTCGCC
Source organism: Propionivibrio sp. (assembly GCA_017990155.1). Lineage (GTDB taxonomy): Bacteria > Pseudomonadota > Gammaproteobacteria > Burkholderiales > Rhodocyclaceae > Propionivibrio. Next base: position 5,702 of record JAGNOM010000019.1, read on the forward strand.
GCAGGCGGCAAGGAGTATCGAGAACGCGAGGAGAATGATCGAGAGCGTTTTCTTCATACAGTTTCCTCTGGTGTGAATTTACGCCGGCGGTTTTTGGGAAAGGAGGCGGGGGAAGTGGTTGTCATGTCGTTCGCCTATGTCAGGAGGGCGCGTGAGGTGTTTCCGCGATGGCCGGGAGTCCATTACTGACCGCCACCTTGACCACTTCATTGGGAAAGAAAACGATGTAGAACTCGCCCATGGTTTTGTAGTCGGGGACTTCCACCGTGCGTTCTTTCCAGGGAGACTCAATAACAACAGGGATGCCGTTCTTGATAACCCGTTTCCCTTTGTCATCAAATACGGGTATGTCATCCTCCTGCCACTTGATGGTGACTTTCAGGCCGGGACGCCATTTCTTGGGGATGACGACGCAGCAGACTATTCCCCCCCCTCCTCCTTGCGCGGGGACGTCAAGTATGCCGCCCTCCCCGTTGACAACAACTGAAACGATATTTTTGTCCGTGTAATTTAGGCCGAGGTAGCTGACGCCGATCTTCTCGTCCCCGCCGCAGGCGGCAAGGAACAGGCAGAGTGAGAGGGCGAGGGTCGAGAGGCAGGTTTTCATGCGGCGTCCTTGTATTTTTGTCGACAGGTCGGGTGTTGGCGGCGTCGAGTACTGGTGTTGCGTTGAAGTCTCATGCATCGAAATGCAGCGCCACGAAATCCGAGAGTGCGTCGGAGAAAGTGCCGTCCGCCCAGTTGGGTTGACACAGCCAGACGACAAAATCCTCGTTGCGCAACAGTTCTCCGTTTGTCGAACAGATGGCCACGGCCAGTGCCATCTGATCTGGGAATGCCTCCAAACCGTTCTGATCGGCGAGCGCCCTGGCCTCGGTCAGCCAGCGATAGACGAGTGCGCCGTCTTTCCTTGGCAAGAGATCGGGGAAGTGTTCGTTCAGCGCGTTGGCCAACACGTCGGCTTGGCCCAGACGCAGGAGTTTGGCGAGCGCCTTATCGTCAATTCGGTTCATGCGGGCTGACGTCGATGTAGCTTCCGATGCCGTTCGTTCCGCGGCGATTACCGGCAATGCCTGCACACGACCGTCACGAGCGATGGTGAGCCATTGTTCGATGTTCTTGCAAAGGTGTGGCCATGCCTGTTCGTGTAACACGCTCGCGATGGCCGGCAAGGTCCGCGTATCGGCAAAACGCAGCAGGAAAGACTCGCCATCCGCCGTTTCAATTTCAAGGCTGTCTTGCCAGCCGTCCCGAAGCGTCAGTGGCGTCGCCAGTGAGTGGATGAAACTGAGCATCGGCCGCCCGCTGGCGTGATGCAGGAGCGATGAAATCTGTTGCCGAAGCAGTGTCTCGTTGCCGGCTGGCAGAGGTATCAGCGTCGGCGAGATCGTTTTGAAGCTGGCATATTTGCCCTGATGGTAGACCGGCCAATTTTCCGGGAAACCCCGCAATGCTCTGCGGCCGTCATCGAATGCCGTGTCGAGCAGGGCGAACCAGTGTCCCTGAGCATGGCTGGCGGCGATTGCCGACAATAGTTGTTCGCATGCATGTTGAGTATCGGTTGGGGCTACAGCGTAGTAGTTCATCGTCATCGACCCTCAGACACTCGCCAGGGCCGAACCGGAAGCCAGCGCTTTGAGCAGGCATTCTCTGCAAACGCTGTGTGTGAAGGTGGGCAACACCGGCGTCAAACTCGCCGGCCCCACATAAACATGCTTCGCCGCCTTGATCGTGCAGCCGCCGGGCGCACCCATCTCGAAGTTGCCGCCAGCGAGCTTGATGTAGGCGCCACCGGCCGTCATCCAGACGATCTCTTGGTCGGCGGCGGTGGTGATCTTCCCCTGACTGGCGGTAACGATGACATTCCGTTCCGCATTGACCACTGTATCGTCATGCTGAGACTGAATCAGCATCTTCCCGTGATGCGCAATCGCTTTGAAACCCTCGTCGTGCGCAAACAGCGAGACCCCCTTGCCCGCATTCAGATTGAACCTCTGCCCCGCCGTCTGCTGCAGATGCTGCTGCGCGACCGTATCGACGTTCTTCCCCGCGTAGCTGACCAGACTCTCCGGCGTCGAGGTATGGATGCCCGCCGGCGCGGTGATCCCGATCACCGGCGAACCGCCGTTGGTGCCCGTCGCGTTGTGCTTCTGTGTATTGGAGCCGTTCTCCCAGTCGCCGAACTTTGCGTTCAGATCGGCCTGCGGTTGAGGATCAATCGGCAAGGCTTCATGCTGTGCCGCGTAGTCGCCGAACTGTTTGAAGAGTTCCAGGCTCTGCTGCATCAGATCCAAGGCTTCTACGCGTGAGAGTTGCCTGTCCGTCGCATTGAGTCGTTGCCAGGTCGTCAGGAGGAGACCCTTCGCCGCGCGCAGCGCGCCGGACTCGTCGGTTCTCAGTTCAAAGCCTTCGCCTCGTGGTTCGCCCTTGCCCTCCGTCCGCGGATGAATCAGATAGCCCTGATTGAGCTGCGTCTTGCCGTGCTCGCTGGAGAGCTTGGTGCGGATCTCGTTCGTGGAATCGTCGAACAGCAGTTCGTTATAGCGGCTACCCTGGTACTCCTTGGACTTGTGTCCGGACAAGGTCTTGTTCGCCGGCAGTGACCCCGTACCGCTGAAGGTCGGTGGCCGGTGCGTCCCGTTATGGACGACGCCGGTGACGAGTGGGCGGTCGATATCGCCTTCGATGAAGTCGATGACGACTTCCTGCCCGATGCGCGGGATGAATTGCGTTCCCCATGCCGCACCGGCGCTCGGGGATGCAACGCGCACCCAGGTCGACGAGTGATCGTCACGATCGGCGCCGCCCTCCGGGTGATCTGCTTTCCGTTGCCAGTGAAACTGGATCTTGATGCGCCCATGGGCGTCGGTGAAGATCTCTTCGCCCACCGGGCCGACGACGGTGGCGGTGGTCAGGCCTTTGGCCGTGGGTTTCTGGTGCGCTGTCTGGTGGTACTCGGGAACGAGGGGGATGTGCCGGCGGACGGCGGTCAGAGTGTTTCGGTAGGGCGGGGTCGATTGTTGCGTGGTCAGACTGCCGTCCCGATGCTGCTTTGCCTCGGCAGAGAGATCCGCGAGCAGGTTGTTCTCGGCGGTGAAGGACACCCGGGTGACGATAAACTGCCGGTCTTCCGGGCCGTCCTGGTCGTGGATCGGATGTTCGGCGAGTTCGAACCAGGTGCCGGGGACGAGGTGACGCACCGTGCCTGCGCCCCGGAAAGTCTTGCTGGCGAGATCCCTGGCCTGCTGGCGCAGGCCGGTATAGCGCGCCATCTCGTCGGGGTCGCTACCGTAGTAGCCGGTCTGCGGGTCGTAGTCTTCGAGGCCGTCGGTGAGCGGGGTGCCGTTCTCACCGTGGTTGATCCGGGTGTCGTCTGCGCCGACATGGGTGGCGACGGACTGGTAGTCGTAGCTGGCGAGGGTGGAGCGGCCGGACTGGATCCGGCGTTCGGCGGTCCAGACGTCGACGGCGTCGTCGGTCTCGACGCCGTCGGTGCGGTGGAAGCGGAGGGTATTGCCTGTGCCGAACGCAGTGCGTGAACCGGAATCGTTGCCTGAACCAGGCTTATCCTCGTCGTCGTTCCCGGTGCGACAGCCGGGGAGGTCGTCGTTGCGGTCGAAGAGGAGGAGGATGTGCTGCGGGAGAGCGTCGGTGGTGTGCGGCGCTTCGTGGCGGAGGGTACGTCCACGGAATTCTTCGCTTCCCGGCTGACACAGGATCGAGGTCTCCGGTTCGGGGCCGTGGTTGTAGCGGTAGTTGATGCCTTCTTCGGCGAGCAGGCGTTCGATGAAGGCGAGATCCGTTTCGCGGTACTGGAGACAGTAGGAGCGGACGGGGTAGTCCTTCGTCAGGTGATTCCGGTATTGGAAGGTGCCGGTGAAGGCGGGATTGCCGGAGATGTGTTCGTCGAGCACAGCACCGACGATCTGGGGCACGGTCTGGTCCTGGAAGACGCGGCTGTTGCGGCGGTGGCGGAGGGTGGCGAGCGCGGGTTCGATCGTGAGGACGTACTGGGCGAAGCCGCCGTCGGTGCCGGCCTGGGTGGCCTGGGTGACGAGGCCGCACAGCAGACGATCACCGCCGTCGGGCAGCAACAACGCCACTTCAACCGGCTGGCCCAACAGACTCTTGAGTTCGAGGTGGGTGTCGGCCGAGAGGCAATCCAGCACGTACCGGTAGCCGACGGAGAGGCCTTCTTCGCCCACCAGGCGGTGCGGCAGCAACGTTTCTTCGCTGAAATCGCTCGATTCGGGGAAGCGGAGCTTGAGGAGGCGGGCACCTTGGCCGAAGAGGGCGACGCCGCTGGCGGCAAGGTCGGTGAGGGGCGCGTACATGCGATGAATGCCAATAACTATTAAGAGTGCGGCATTCTAGCGCTGAATAACCAGCCAATATATAGGGCTTATGGCGTAGATTGATTGTGTTTCAGCCCTCGCTCTGTGTCACCCAACACCGGCGCTACTTAGGCATGCATTTCGATCGCGCTCGGACTTGTCTCTTCGCTGTCCCGCTGCTGCAGTGCCCACATCTGCGCGTAGCGTTCGCCGCGCTGGAGCAGTTGCGGGTGCGTGCCGCGCTCGATGATGCGGCCGGCTTCCATGACCAGGATCTCGTCGGCATACATGATCGTCGACAGGCGGTGGGCGATCACCAGTGTCGTGCGTCCGCGCGTCGCGGATTCGATGCTGGCCTTGATCGCGTTCTCGGTCTTCGAGTCGAGCGCCGAGGTGGCTTCGTCGAAGATGAGCAGCGCCGGGTTCTTCAGCAGGGCGCGGGCGATGGCGACACGCTGTTTTTCGCCGCCCGACAATTTGAGTCCGCGTTCTCCGACCACCGTGTCGTAGCCGGCCGGCAGGTGTTCGACGAATCCGGCGAGCTGCGCGGCGCGCGCGGCGGCGAGCACTTCTTCACGCGTGGCGTCGGGTTTGCCGTACTGAATGTTGTAGAAGATGCTCTCGTTGAACAGCACCGTGTCCTGCGGGACGATACCGATCGCGGCGCGCACGCTGGCTTGCGTGAAGTCGCGGAGGTCATGGCCGTTCACGCGGATGGCGCCGCCAGTGACGTCGTAGAAGCGGTAGAGCAGTCGCGCGAGCGTCGATTTTCCCGAGCCGGACTTGCCGACGACCGCGACGGTTTTCCCTTTGGGAATCGTGAAGTCGACGCCGAAGAGGATCTGCCGGTTAGCATCGTAGGAAAAATCGACCGCCTCGAAGCGAATTTCGACATCGCCGAGTGGCAAGGTTTGCGCGTTCGGCGCATCGACGACCTCGCGCGCGGTGTTCAGGAGTTCGAACATGCGCTCGATATCGGTGAGCGACTGTCGGATTTCGCGGTAGACGACGCCTAGGAAACTGAGCGGCATGTAGAGCTGGATCAAGAAGGCGTTGACCAGCACCAGATCGCCGATCGTCATAGTCCCGGCCAGCACGCCTGCCACGGCGCGCCACATCATCGCCGTGACGCCGACGGCGATGATCGCCTGCTGGCCGAGGTTCAGCGCCGACAAGGAATACTGGCTGCGCGTCGTCGCGTCTTCCCACTTCTGCAGGTTCTTGTCGTAACGCGCAGCCTCGAAGTCCTCGTTGTTGAAGTACTTGACCGTCTCGTAGTTGATCAGGCTGTCGATCGCCTGCGTGTTGGCGACGGAGTCGGCTTCGTTGGCGGCGCGGCGGATGGCGATGCGGCGATTGCTGACGGTGACGGTGAATACGATGTAGGCGGAGATCGACGCCAGCGTGATGAGCACGAAGCCAAGGTCGTATTTGACGAAGAGGACGCTCAGTACGAGCGAAAGTTCGACGAGCGTCGGCAGGATCGAGTACAGCGTGTAGCTGATCAGGCTGGTGATGGCGCGCGTGCCGCGATCGATGTCGCGCGCGACGCCGCCGGTGTGCCGTTCGAGGTGGAAGCGCAAGGACAGGTCGTGCAGATGGCGGAAGACTTCCAGCGCTACCTTCCTGACCGCGCGCTGCGTTACGCGCGCGAAGACGACTTCGCGTAACTCGGTAAACAGCGAGTTCGATACGCGCAGCACGCCGTAGAGCAGCAAGAGACCAACGGGCAGGGCAATCGGCAGGGTCGCGGCGTTGACGCCGTCGATCAGCGACTTGAAGACGATCGGCACGGCGACGTTCGAGCATTTGGCGGCGATCAGGCACGACAGCGCCAGGACAACGCGCCAGCGGTATTGCAGAAGATACGGTGCGAGGTGGCCCAGCGTTTGCCACCCGTCAACCTGATGGTCAGGCCGATTGGTCGCGGGAGGTGAGTCGTAGGAGCGGTTCGGTGGTCGGCGCATGGTGGTAGTGTCGTATTGTCGCTGGCTTTTTCCAGTTGATAGAAGCTCATCCGACGAGAAGGTGGAATGTAAGGAGCGCAGCTTGCTGCGCGATGAAGGCGTTTCCACGAACAAAGGCAGCCATTCGCCCAGTAAAACTGGGCTCCTTCATAGCGCGGCGACACCTGTGGGAGCGCAGATTTTCTGCGCGATGCGGCGGCTGACATCGGCCATAGCATCGACGACAACACACCGGTGGTTGTGAGCGTATCAGACAGCGCCTCAACAATAACCGCACGAGAATCTCGTTGCTTTCAAGAATGACCATCCTATTCTTTCTATATATCTTTTAAACGAACGTTTGAACCATTTCTGTGCGGTCATGTCTGACACCGCGTCAATGCTGACACAAGGCCGCCCGATTATTGCGCTGAAACCATGCCGGAAAACGAACTTAGCAAACTCAACCCCGACACCCGCGAACGGATCCTCGACGTTGCCGAGCACGCATTCATGTCGCACGGCTACGAGGGGACGTCGATGCGGATGATCACCAGCAAGGCGGAGGTCAATCTCGCAGCGATCAACTATCACTTCGGTTCGAAGGAAGGCTTGTTGCGCGAGGTGTTTCGCCGTCGTCTCGCATGGCTGAACAGCGAACGCCTGGCCGTGCTCGACGCGCTGGAAGAGCAGGCCAACGGCGCGCCACTCAAGCCGTCGCAGATTCTGGAGGCCTTCTTCGGCACCTTGCTGCGCATCGGCGAGGACGAGGCGCGGGGCGGGATGACTTTCCTGCGCCTGCTTGGTCGTACGCTGACCGATCCTTCGGAGTTCATCCGTGCGTTTTTCGCGACCGAATATACCGACGTGATCGACCGCTACAAGCTGGCCTTGTTCCGCGCTTTGCCGGATGTGCCCAAGGCCGAGATCGTCTGGCGGCTGCATTTCATGCTCGGCGCGGTCTCTTACGCCATTGCCGGCACCGACATCCTGAAGGTCATTACCGGGCACGAGATCAGCGATATCTCCGGCCAGGAGGCGGGCGGCTCGAACGACAACCGCAGCGAGGCAAAACGACTTTCGCAACGGCTCATGCCGTTTCTTTTGGGTGGCTTGCGGGCGCCATTGCCGCAGCCATTGGATTCAGACAGCTAATTAATAACAGGAGCCGCTCGTCGAGACGGCCCGGAATGTGAAAACGCATCCAAGGAGGTTGAACAATGATCATGCAGATTTTGTGGTTGGTCGTTGCAGTGCTGGTCGCAGGGGCCGTGCTGGTCCTCGCGCTACCGCCACTGCGCAGGGCGGTGCTGTCGCGCGCCATTTTCAAAACCTACAAGAGCATCCTGCCGCAGATGTCCGACACCGAGCGCGACGCGCTCGAAGCCGGCACCGTCTGGTGGGAGGGCGATCTGTTCCAGGGTAAGCCGGACTGGGACAAGCTGCTCGCGTACCCGGTGCCCAAACTCACCGAGGAAGAGCAGTCCTTCATGGACAACGAGGTCGAAAAGGCCTGTGCGCTGGTCGATGACTGGAAGGTGACGAGCGAAACGCACGATCTCTCCGGCGAAACGTGGAACTACGTCAAGGACAAGGGTTTCCTTGGCATGATCATCCCGAAGTCCTACGGCGGCTTGGGTTTCTCGGCTTATGCGCACTCGCAGATCGTCACCAAGCTGTCGACGCGCAGCTCGGCGCTCGCCGTCTCGGTGATGGTGCCAAACTCGCTCGGGCCGGCTGAGCTATTGATGCACTACGGTACCGAGGAGCAGAAGAACTACTACCTGCCGCGTCTGGCGAAGGGGCTTGAGATTCCCGCCTTCGCGCTGACCAGCCCGTGGGCCGGCTCGGATGCGGCGTCGATCCCCGACTACGGCACCGTCTGCAAAGGCATGTGGAATGGCAAGGAAGTGCTCGGCATGCGCGTGACATGGGACAAGCGCTACGCGACGCTGGCGCCGGTCTGCACCGTGCTTGGTCTCGCCTTCCGCCTGTACGATCCGGATGGATTGCTCGGCGACAAGAAAGATATCGGTATCACCTGCGCGCTCGTTCCGCGCGACACGCCGGGCGCCAACTTCGGTCGCCGCCACTTCCCGCTCAACGCGATGTTCATGAATGGGCCGTCGCGCGGCAAGGATGTCTTCATGCCGCTTGATTTCATCATCGGCGGATCAAAGATGGCCGGCAAGGGCTGGCGTATGCTGATGGAGTGCCTGGCTGCCGGGCGTTCGATCTCATTGCCGTCGTCGCACGCCGGCATGGCGCAGATGACAGCGCGCGCGGTGGGGGCCTACGCTCGTGTGCGCAGCCAGTTCAAGATGGCGGTCGGGCGCTTTGAGGGTGTCGAGGAACCGCTGACCCGCATCGGCGCCAACACCTACATGATGAACGCCGTGCGCACGATGACGGCAGGTGCGATCGATCTCGGCGCCAAGCCTTCGGTGACCTCGGCGATCGCCAAGTACCACGTCACCGAGCGCGGTCGTCAGGTGGTGAACGACGGCATGGACATCATCGGTGGCAAGGGCATCTGCCTTGGGCCATCGAACTTCCTCGGCCGCGCCTACCAGCAGATTCCGGTGGGTATAACCGTCGAAGGCGCCAACATCCTGACGCGCAGCCTGATCCTCTTCGGCCAGGGCGCCATCCGTTGCCATCCCTATGTGCTCAAGGAGATGCAGGCGGCGCACAATCCGGACGGAAAGCAGGGACTTGTTGATTTCGACAAGGCGCTGTTCGGCCACATTCTCTTCACCATCCGGCACTGTTTCCGCGCCTTCTGGATCGGTATTAGCGGCTCGAACTTCGTCAAGGTGCCGCACAACGTTGCGCCGGAAACGCGCCGCTACTACCAGCAGCTGACGCGCTTCTCGTCGGCCTTCGCCTTCCTCTCCGACATCTCGATGCTGGTCATGGGCGGCGAACTCAAGCGGCGTGAGAAGCTGTCGGCTCGCCTCGGCGACATCCTGTCGCTGATGTACCTGTGCTCGGCGACGCTCAAGCGCTACGAGTCGGAAGGTCGCCAGAAGGACGATGCGCCGCTCATGCACTGGGCGATCTGGGACTCGATGTACAAGGCGCAGATGGCCTTCGATGGCGTTATCGCCAACTTCCCGAACAAGTTCATCGGCCGCTTCCTGTACCGCACGATCTTCCCGCTCGGCCATCCGTACGATGTTCCGTCGGACAAGGTCGGCCATCAGGTCGCCAAGCTCCTGATCGCGCCGTCGGCTGCACGCGACCGGCTGACCGCCGAGACCTACGTGCCGAAAACCGAGGCCGAGTCGGTCGGCGCGATCGAACTTGCGCTGCAGGCGACGATCGACGCCGAACCGGTCGAGGCCAAGATTCGGGCGGCGGAAAAGGACGGCAAGTTCGCCGGCAATCCCGATGCGAACGTGCGCGACATCGCTCAGGCGGCGTTCTCGCTCGGCGTCATCACGACCGAGGAATACGCGCTGCTCAAGCGACGCAATCATCTGCGCGACATCGTGATCCGCGTCGATGACTTCCCGTTCGATCATTTCGGGTTCCATCAGAGTCGTCCGGTAGAGCACGAGCAGAAGGCTGCGGCGTAGCGTTCAATACCGATAGCCCCGGAGGCGCAAAGCTTGTGCCTCCGGGGGCTTGGGCCAAAAAAAGCAGTTGACCACGGCGGGCACGGCGAACACAGCGCAAGAAGAACAGGTTTATGCGGCACCGTCTGATCGCCCTGCTGGGAGATCAGCAAGTCAAGTTCTACGCCGTGCCCGCTGTGTTCGCCGTGGTTAAACCGGCTTTTTCAAGATTCACCGCATTCGATGGGAGATGTCATGGCATTTCAACCCGTATATGTCGTTGATGGCGCGCGGACGCCATTTCTCAAAGCGCGTAACGGCCCGGGGCCGTTCGCGGCGAGCGATCTGGCCGTACAGGCCGGCCGCGCGCTACTCGTGCGCCAGCCGTTTGCGCCGACCGAACTCGACGAGGTGATTCTCGGCTGCGCCAGTCCGTCGCCGGATGAAGTCAATATCGGTCGCGTCGCTGCGTTGCGCATGGGCTGCGGTAACAAGGTTCCTGCGTGGACCGTGATGCGCAACTGCGCTTCGGGCATGCAGGCGATCGATTCAGCCATCGCGAACATCCAGGCCGGGCGCGGCCACCTGATCATGGCCGGCGGCACCGATGCGCTCTCGCACGCGCCGCTGCTCTACAACAAGGCGATGGTGCTGTGGTTCGCCGGGATGATGCAGGCGCGCTCGCTTGGGCAAAAGGTTGCACATTTCGCCAAGCTGAGCCCGTCGGCCTTGCTTTCGCCGGTGATCGGCATCATGAAAGGGCTGACCGATCCGATGGTCGGCCTGTTGATGGGGCAGACGGCCGAGAATCTGGCGTGGAAATTCGGCATCACGCGCGAGCAGATGGACGAATTCTCCGTGCGCAGCCATCAACGTGTCGTCGCTGGACAAACCGCCAAACACTATGGCGAGATCGTCCCGCTGGTCGACGCCAAGGGCAACGTCTATGCGGAAGACGACGGTGTGCGGACCGATTCCAGCATGGAAGGTCTCGCCAAGCTCAAACCGTTCTTCGACAAGAAGTACGGACGCATCACGCCGGGCAACAGTTCACAGATTACGGATGGCGCAGCGTGGCTGATCCTGGCCTCGGAAGCCGCTGTCGAGAAGTGGAAGCTCGAGCCGCTCGGCAAGATCAGCGACAGCCAATGGGCCGGGCTCGATCCGGCACAGATGGGCCTCGGTCCGGTGCATGCGGCGACGCCGATTCTGCAGCGTCATGGCCTGGGCCTGAACGATATCGACGCGTGGGAGATCAACGAGGCCTTTGCCGCGCAGGTCCTTGGTTGCCTCGCGGCGTGGGAGTCGGATGATTACTGCCGCGATCAACTGGGGCTGCCGGGCGCGCTCGGCAAGCTCGATGAGGATCGACTGAATGTCGATGGCGGCGCCGTGGCGCTCGGCCATCCGGTCGGCGCATCGGGCGCACGCATCGTCCTGCACACGTTGCACGTCCTGCGCGAACGCCAGGCCAAGCGCGGCATCGCGTCGATCTGCATCGGTGGCGGCCTCGGCGGCGCGATGCTCGTCGAGACTGTCGACTGATCCTGGATGAAAGATGAGGCTGGAAAGAGTGCGGTGATCGCCCAGTGAAACTGGGCTCCTACAAGAA
>JAGNOM010000020.1 GCA_017990155.1 Propionivibrio sp.
TCAGCATGTTGTCCTGGCAGTACGCGTTGTTGTTTCCTGACTGCGTGCGGCCGAGTTCGTCACCGCCCTGGAGCATCGGAACGCCTTGGGACAGGAACAGCGTCGCGAGCAATGAGCGCTGCAGATTCCGGCGGAGATGCTTCACGGTCGGGTCATGACTTTCGCCTTCCACGCCGCAGTTCCACGAATGATTGTGGTTGTGCCCGTCGTGGTTGTTTTCGCCGTTGAGCTCGTTGTGCTTGTGCTGATAGCTGACGAGATCGCGCAGGGTAAACCCGTCATGCGCCGTGATGAAATTGACGCCGGCCAGCGGTGAGCGGCCCTCGTTTTGAAATACTTCGCTTGACCCGGAAAATCTCCGGGCCAGTGCTGACGAACCGGATTGCCCGGTCAGCCAGAAGGCACGAATGTCGTCACGAAAACGGTCGTTCCACTCACCCCATCCCGACGGAAAGCGCCCGAGATGATAGCCGTGCGGACCCAGATCCCATGGCTCGGCGATCATCTTGACGCGCGCCAGCAAGGGATCTTGCCGCACAGCCGTAAGAAAGCCGCTATCGCGGGTGAGCGTCGCGGCCAGGTCGAAACGAAACCCGTCGACGTGCATTTCACCGACCCAGTAGCGCAGTGAGTCCATGACCAGTTGCAGGACGCGCGGATGAGCGAGGTTGAAGGTGTTCCCGCAGCCACTGTAGTTCTCGTAACGCTTCGGGTCGTCCGGTTTCAGTCGGTAGTAGCTTGAGTTGTCGATGCCGCGGAAGGAGAGGGTCGGGCCGAATTCGTCAGTTTCTGCCGTATGGTTGTAAACAACGTCCAGAATGACCTCAATACCGGCGTCGTGCAGCGTCCGGACCATCGATTTGAACTCGGCAACGGCGGACTGGCCGTTGATCCTGGCGGCATAGCGCGGTTCGGGTGCAAAAAACGCGAGGGTGTTGTAGCCCCAGTAGTTCGTACGGCCACTGCGAATCAAACGTTCTTCGTCCAGGAAACAATGAACCGGCAACAGATTGACGGCGGTCACTCCAAGCCGTCGATAGTGGTCGATCATCGCCGGCGACGCCAGTCCCGCATAGGTTCCGCGCAACGCTTCCGGAACGTCAGGATGCCTTTGGCTGGCGCCCTTGACGTGAATCTCGTAGAGCACGGAATTTTCCCACGGTACCTCGGGTGGGGCGTCGCTGCCCCAATCGAAGGTGTCGTCGGCGACGCGTGCCTTGAGGTGATCGGCCCAATCGGTTCTGGCGCCATACGAAAAAACGCCGGTCAATTCGCGCGCGTAAGGGTCAAGCAACAGGCGCTGCGGATCGAAGCGATGCCCGGAACCTTCAGGGCCATGAACACGGAAAGCGTACTGAAGACCGGGCGTCGCTCCCGGAAGGTAACCGTGCCAGACCTGGTCGGTACAATCCGGGAGCGGCATGACGCGCATCGTGCCGCTTTCAAACGTACATAACTCGACGCGTGTGGCGTTTGCTGAAAACAGGGCGAAATTGACGCCTGCACCATCATGGGAAGAACCGAGGGGCCACGGCCTTCCCTTACTCAAACCGACATCGATGGTTAGTGCTCCCAATCAAGAAAAATGGCGGCCAACGGCGGCAGCGTGAGCGCTATCGACCACTCGCGACCGTGGGACGGAATTTTTTCGGCGTCGACCTTGCCGAACGGATTGCCGACATTGCTCCCGCCGTAGTGCTGCGAATCGGTGTTCAGTCGTTCGTGGTAAGTTCCCGGACCGGGGACGCCAATTCGGTACTCGTGGCGAACGACCGGCGTAAAGTTGCAGACACACAACATCGCGCGGGTGCGATCAAGGCCACGCCGGGCGAAGGCAAGAACCGAATTGTCCGAGTCGTTCGCGGATATCCATTCAAAGCCAGCCGGGTCGAAGTCGATCTCGTGCAATGCCGGAGTCTCGCGATAGAGCTGATTCAGATCGCGGATCAGCTGCCGGACACCGTCATGCTGCGGGAAGTCGAGCAGATTCCAGTCGAGCGACGACGCGTCATTCCACTCGTTCCATTGGGCGAACTCGCCACCCATGAAGAGTAGCTTTTTGCCCGGGTGAGCCCACATGAAGCCGTAAAGGAGGCGCAAGTTGGCGAATTTCTGCCAGTAGTCACCCGCCATCTTGCTGATCAGCGATCCCTTGCCGTGGACGACTTCATCGTGCGACAGCGGCAGCACGAAATTCTCGGTGAAGGCGTAGAGCAAGCCAAAGGTCAGCTGGTGATGGTGGTAGCGGCGATGAATCGGATCGTGCTGCATGTATTCCAGCACATCGTGCATCCAGCCCATATTCCACTTGAAGTGGAAGCCCAGGCCGCCCATCGAGGGCGGACGGCTGACCGACGGCCAGGCGGTCGATTCCTCGGCGTAGGTCGCGGCACCGGGGCATTCCTGCCCGAGGACTTCATTCATGCGGCGCAGGAAATGCACGGCCTCGAGATTCTCGCGGCCGCCGTAGATGTTCGGAATCCACTCGCCCGCCGAGCGGCTGTAGTCGCGATAGAGCATCGAGGCCACCGCATCGACGCGCAAACCGTCGATGCCATAGTGTTCGATCCAGAAAAGCGCATTGCCGACGAGGTAGTTGAAGACTTCGCGTCGGCCAAAGTTGTAGATCAGCGTTCCCCAATCCTGATGCATGCCTTCGCGCGGGTCGGCGTGTTCGAATTGTGGACGTCCGTCAAAGCGGCCCAGTCCGTGTTCGTCGGTCGGGAAGTGGGCCGGAACCCAGTCGACGATGACTTCGAGCCCGGCATCGTGGCAGGCGGTGACAAAATCACAGAAACCTTGCGGAGAGCCAAAACGTGCTGTCGGTGCGTACAGCCCCAGCGGTTGGTAACCCCAGGAGCCGTCAAACGGGTGTTCGGAAATCGGCAAGAGTTCGAGGTGCGTGAATCCCAGACTGACGGCGTAGGGAATCAGTGTCTCCGAGATCCGCTTCCAGTCGAGGAAGCCGCCTTCTTCGTCGCGCCGCCAGGAGCCCAGATGCACTTCGTAGATCGATACCGCTGACTTGAGACGGCTTTCGGCGCCGATCGATGAGCGCGTTGCCGTCTGGGGCAGGGCGCAGACCACGGACGCGGTCGATGGCCGAAGCTCGGCAGCAAAGCCGTAGGGGTCGGCTTTGAGCGGGAGGACGTGTCCGTCGCCTGAACGAATCTCGTACTTGTAGCAAGCACCCTCCGCTACGCCAGGAATGAAGATCTCCCAGACGCCGCACTCGCGGCGCAAGCGCATCGGATGGCGTCGGCCGTCCCAGGTGTTGAAATCGCCGACGACGCTGACGCGCTGGGCATCCGGCGCCCAGACGGCGAAGGCCGTCCCTTTCACGCCGTCGATTTCGCGGAGGTGTGCGCCCAGTCGTTCGAAGGGCCGAAGGTGCGATCCCTCGGCCAGCAACCAGACGTCCAGTTCGCCGAGAACCGTCGAGAATCGGAACGGGTCGTCGGTCTCCTGCACGCCGCCGGGCCATTCGACACGCAGGCGATAGTCAAAGAATCGATTGTGGCCGAGGATGGACGCCTCGAAGAAGCCGGAATCCTCACCAAGGACGTCGATCTTCCTTTGCGCAAGTTCGACAATCACCTGTCCACTTTCAGGATCAATCGCGGATACGGCTTTGGCCCCGGGTTGCAGACTGCGCAACCAGAGTCGCCCTTTGGAATCCGTGTGCAGTCCAAGGACCGAGAATGGATCGCCATGCTCGCCACGGCAAAGGGAAGTGACTTCTTTTTTGCTCAGCATGTCAGGCTTTCTTGAGTAATGAACCCATATTCCATGTGTCGATGGCGTAGTCGCGAATGGTGCGGTCGGACGAGAACGTCCCCATGCCAGCAACGTTGAGAATGGCCTTGCGATGCCATTCGGCGGGATTCAGATAAAGCTGGTCGACGCGTGTCTGGGTCGCCACGTAATCTGCGTAGTCGGCCAGCAGCAGGTAGTGATCCCCGTAATTCACCAGCGAGTTGAACAGGTCGTGGTAGCGCTTCCGCTCGCCGGGTGAGAAGAAACCGCCATCGATCTTGTTCAGCGTTTCATTGAGCATCGGATTTTGCTGATAGATCGCGCGCGGATTGTAGCCGGCCCGGCGGATCGCTTCGACCTGCGGCGTGGTATTGCCGAAGATGAAGATGTTCTCGGCGCCGACGTTGTCGCGAATCTCGATGTTGGCTCCGTCCTCGGTGCCGATCGTCAACGCGCCGTTTAGAGAGAACTTCATGTTGCCGGTTCCCGAGGCTTCGGTCCCCGCGGTCGAAATCTGTTCGGAGAGGTCAGCCGCCGGCATGATCAGCTCGGCCACCGAGACACCGTAGTTCGGTACAAAAACCACGCGCAGCTTGTCCTTGGCGCGCGGGTCGTTGTTGATCATGTTGGCAACGTCATGGATCAGGCGAATCACCTGCTTGGCCATGTAGTACGACGAGGCCGCCTTGCCGGCGAAGATCACGCAACGCGGCGCCGTATCGTCGGCGAGGCCATGCAGGATCTGGTTGTAGCGCGTGATGACATGCAGCACGTTGAGCAGTTGCCGTTTGTACTCGTGGATGCGCTTGACCTGGACGTCGAACATGAACGACGGATCAAGCGCGACGCCGGTTTCGCGCAGGATGTAGTCGGACAGACGGACCTTGTTGCTGAGTTTTGCCGCGGCGAAGGCTGTACGGAAACCTTCGTCGATCGCCAGCGGACGGATCGCCTGCAGACGATCCAGATTGAGCCGCCAATCCTTGCCAATCCGCTCGTCGAGCAGCGAAGACAGGCCGGGGTTGGCCTGTGCGAGCCAGCGCCGTGGCGTGACGCCATTGGTCTTGTTGTGGAAGCGGTCCGGATAGAGCTTCGCAAAATCGGAAAAGATCGTCTGCACCATCAGGTCTGAGTGCAACTGCGAGACGCCGTTCACGCGGTGGCTACCGACGATGGAGAGATGCGCCATGCGCACGCGTTTGTTGTCTTCATGTCCGTCGGCGTCGTCGATCAGCGAGACGCGACGGATCAGGTCGATGTCACCGGGATAGCGCAGCGAGACCTCGTTGAGGAAGTCCTGATTGATGCGGAAGATGATCCGCATGTGACGCGGCAGCAGGTAGTGCATCAGGCTGACCGGCCAGGTTTCGAGGGCCTCCGGCATCAGCGTGTGGTTGGTGTAGGAGAAGATGCGCTTGCACTGACTCCAGGCGTCGGCCCACAGCATGCCGTAGTCGTCGCACAGCAAGCGCATGAGTTCGGCGACGCTGATTGCCGGGTGGGTGTCGTTCAGGTGAATGGCGACCTGATCTGCGAGGTTGTTCAGGCTGCCGTGTTCCTCGATGTGGTGGAACAGGATGTCCTGCAGCGACGCGGCGACAAAGAAGTACTCCTGACGCAGGCGCAATTCGCGGCCTGCCGGGGTACTGTCGTTCGGATAGAGGACCCAGGAGATGTTCTCGAACCGGTTCTTGAACTCCGCAGCGCGCGCGTAGTCGCCGGAGTTGAACGCATTCAGGTCGATCTGTGCCGGGGCGCCGGCCTTCCAGAGGCGCAGGGTGCTGACGCGGTCGGTGCCATGGCCGGGAATGACATAGTCGAATGCGCGGGCCTCGACGGCTTCGGCCGCGTTCCATTCGGCCCATTCGCCGTGGTGTTCGGCGGTGCCGCCAAAACGCACGGTGAAGTGCGTTCCCGGTCGGGGGAACTCCCACGGTGTTCCGTCGACCAGCCACGAGTCCGGGTGCTCGACCTGGCAGCCATTGATGATCGATTGCGCGAACATGCCGTACTCATAGCGCATGCCGTATCCCCACGACGGGAGTTCGAGCGTGGCCATCGAGTCGAGGAAGCAGGCTGCGAGGCGGCCGAGGCCGCCATTGCCGAGCGCGGCGTCGGGTTCGCATTCGATGACATCGGTGAGCGACGGACCGCCAGCGGCGGAAAAGGCGGCATCCGCCTTGTCACGGAGATCGAGTGCCGAGAGCGCGTTGTTCAGCGTGCGGCCGACAAGGAATTCCATCGACATGTAATAGATGCGGCGCGACTTGTTCTTGCGGTCGTCGACCTGTGTCTTGACCCAGCGCCGTGCCAACTGGTCACGCGCGACTTGCGAGAGGGCTTTGTAAAGTTCTTTGGTGTTGGCAGTGATCGGCTCGGCCGCTACCGAGTCGAGCAGTTTGTTGTCAATCTCTGCACGAAACGCCGTGCCATCAACGGTGGATTTGTTTGCATCAGACATTCAGCGGGTACTCCTCGATATTTACGGGGGGTGGATTGGCTTTTCGAAAGCGCTTTAGTAGGTGGCGCGATTATCCTGGAAAAAGCACTATCAAGTGGTGATGACCGTCAAGTTTGCGCACAGTTGCGCTTTGGTCGAAGTCGGGCGGGAAATACAGGCGCAAGACGCTGAGTTTCCTTTTCAGGACATCAGTTGCATCAGGCGCATCCAATTGTGGTTGAGGCTTCACTTGGGGTCGCTCCTATCTGATTGAATTGGGGCGATATCGTCAGTTGCCACTCTGACCGATTTGTAACGCCATTGCAAATGCTCAATCGCGGCGCTGGCCGGATGCGCGGGTGTTTGTCGCATCGATGAGACTCTATGCGAGGGGCTTTTCAGCACAACGCATGTTGCATAGCCTGGGGTATAGTCGTCGGCAGCAGCGTTGGTCGATGAAATCCACGAATGGAGATGTCGAATGCGCGTATTTACTGGAACCTGGATGCGTCACTCGGGCGATTTCTGGGGTGGCTTTGCAGCCATGCTGGTGGCGCTGCCGGCCTCGGTGGCGTTTGGCGTCACGGTCTATTCGGCCGTCAGTCCCCACTACGCCGCTTTTGGCGCGCTGGCCGGGATTCTCGGTGCGGCGGCGCTCGGGCTGATCGCGTCCACATTTGGCGGGACCGACCGCCTGATCAGCGCGCCATGCGCTCCCGCCGCCGCGGTCCTGGCGGCATTCGCGATTCAACTGGTCGCGCAAGGTGTTCAGCCGATTTCCATTGTTCTGCTGATGACGGTTCTCGGCATCCTCACCGGGCTGCTGCAAATGCTCATCGGCTTCCTCGGTGTCGGCAAGCTGATCAAGTACATCCCGTACCCGGTCGTCAGCGGCTACCTGAGCGGAGTGGGATTGGTCATCATCGGCAGTCAGTTGCCGAATTTCGCAGGTGCGCCCTCGGGCAGCCTCTGGTTTCAGGTGCTCACGAATCCTCAGACGTGGGATTTGCGGGGCTTGGCGGTCGGGGCGGTGACCGTCGTTACGATGCTGGGTGCGCCCAAAATGACCAAGGCCATACCGGGGACAATCGTCGGAATCGTCGCGGGAATCCTGACCTATGCCGGAATCGCCGCCGTCGATCCGGCGTTGCGCGTGCTCGATGGCAACTCGCTTGTCATCGGCCCGTTGGGCGCCACTGGCGACGGTTATGTGCAACTGATTACCGATCGCTGGGACCAGATCGGCGAGTTGAAACTGTCGCAGGTGGCGGCGCTGATTGGCAGCGCCATCACGCTCGCCGCGTTGTTGTCGATCGATACGCTCAAGACCTGCGTCGTGCTCGATCAGATGACGCGCACGCGCCATGACCCGAATCGCGAACTGGCGGCGCAGGGGCTGGCCAACGTCGTCGCTTCTTCAATCGGGGGCATGCCCGGCGCGGGGACCATGGGCGCGAGCATGGTCAATCTTTCAAGCGGCGGCGAAACGCGGATTTCCGGGATCATTGAAGGAGTCATGTCGCTGGTCGTCGCCTTGCTCCTGGGCGCATTCGTCGCCTGGATTCCAATCGCGGCCTTGAGTGGCGTGCTGATCGTCGTCGGCCTGCGGATGATCGATACGGACCCGTTGCGCTTTCTCGAATCGCGAGCGACGGTTCTGGATTTTTCGGTGGTGCTGGCCGTCGTCGCCGTGGCGCTTTCGGTCGGTCTGATCGCGGCGTCGGCGGTGGGAGTCGTGCTCTCGATCATCCTGTTCCTGCGTGAACAGGTGGGCGGGAATGTCGTCCGGCGCAAGAGTTTCGTCGGTCAACGTTCGTCGACCTGGTTCCGGCCCGAGGCCGAGATGCATCGGCTGGAACAGAAGGGAAACTCGGCGGTCATTTTCGAGCTGCAGGGGAGCCTTTTCTTCGGTACGACGCATCAACTCTATCTGACCCTGGAACCGGAGCTGGCGACGACCGACTATCTGATTCTCGACATGCAGCGCGTGCAATCGGTCGATGTGACGGCGGCGCATATGCTGAATCAGGTGCGCGACGTCTTGTCCGAACGGGGCGTTCCACTGCTGATTTCGAGCGTGCGCGAGCGGCTCCCGAATGGACGCAATCTGCGCGAGTTTCTCGAACTGGCGGGGCTGAACACCGACGGCGAGAAGGTCATCATCATGCCGACGCTCGAGGCGGCGATCGAGTGGGTTGAAGACCGGTTGCTTGGCGATATTGCCAAAGTAGACGACAGCCTGCCGCCACTGGAATTACACGAGATTGAGCTGTTCAAGGGCAGCAAGCCCGATACTTTGACCGATCTCGCGGGCTGCATGGAGGCGCGCTCGTGCAAGGCGGGTGAAACGATCTATGCGCGCGGTGATGCCGACAACAATCTCTACCTGATCCGCAGCGGAGAAGTGCGGATCATGGGCAATGTCGGCGGCAGCAATCGCTTGTGCCATATCGCGACGTTCGGGCGCGGCGAGTTCTTTGGCGGTCTCGGGTTTCTTGATCGCCGCTCCCGGGGCAATGACGCCATCGCGTCGAAGGATGCCGAACTCTATGTGCTGACGACGGAGAAATTCAACTTCCTCGCCGAAGAGCACAAGCGGATCGCCTTCGTGCTCGTGTCACAGCTGGCGCGAACGCTGGCCGTAAGGCTTCGTCATACGGATGACGAGTTGACCATCCTGCAGGAAAACTGAGTCGGTTTGCTGCGGACATCCGTGGTCATCGTTCTCGCCGCGGATGTCCGTCGTAGTTCGTCAGTCGCGCCACTTGATCGAGCAGCCGATGCTCGCAACCTGCTCGACGGGGCCGTTCCCCGTTGCGGCAATCAGGCGCATGGCGTCCATCAGCTCACGTTTTGCTTCGGGCGAAGCCGGTGCGATACCGCTTGAGTCGAGTCGGCCGCGATATTGCAGCTCAAGCTCGCTGTTGAATCCGAAGAAGTCGGGCGTGCATGCCGCGCCGTAGTCGCGGGCGACGTGCTGCGTCGGGTCGTAGAGATAGGGAAAACTGAAGGAAAGCTCTTTCGCCCATTTCTTCATGTTGACGAACGAGTCCTCCGGATAGGCGTGCGGATCGTTGCTCATCACCGCGGCGACGCCGAAGCCCATCGCCTGCAGTTCGCGGGCATCACGGCAGATGCGGTCGATGATGGCCTTGACGTAGGGACAGTGATTGCAGATGAACATCAGGAGCAGGCCGTTGGGGCCGCGCAGCGTTTCAAGCGTCTTGTGCGCGCCGAAGGTGTCGGTCAGTTCAAAATCCGTGGCTTTCCAGCCGAAATTGCATATTGGGGCGCTGATGGCCATCACTGGGTCACTCCGGTTGCAACGACATTAAAAAAAGCTTTCTATAATACCACCATGACTTTTCCCCGATTCCATTGCCCTGTCCCGATCACAGTCGGTGCGACCATCGATCTGCCCGAGAATGCTGCACGTCATGCCGGGCGTGTATTGCGTTTGCGCGCCGGCGACGGAATCGTTCTTTTCGATGGAAAAGGCGGCGAGTACAGTGCCCGGATTGCGGCGGTCGAGCGTTCAAATGTCGCCGCCGACGTGCTCGATTGGCACGACGTCGACCGTGAGGCGCCGATCGGCGTGACCCTGGTTCAGGCCTTGCAGTCGGGCGACAAGATGGATATGACGATTCAGAAAGCGGTCGAACTCGGCGCGGTTGGCGTTGTTCCCGTGGCGTCTCGGCGCAGTGTTTTGCGGCTGGACGGCGAACGGGCAGCGAAGCGCGTTGAGCATTGGCGCGGCGTTGCCGTCGCCGCCTGCGAACAGAGCGGACGCAATCGGGTTCCTGAAATTGCCGGTCTCGAAACGCTGGACCGCTGGCTGAACCGGCCGAAGCCGGCGAATGTCATGCGCCTGATGCTGGCACCCGGCGCGGATGCGACGCTCGCGGCCTTGCCGCGACCATCTTCCGAGATGCGCATCGAGCTGTTGATCGGCGCCGAGGGTGGGCTGGCGCCAGAGGAGCTGGAAAAAGCCGTGCACGCCGGTTTCGTCGGCATTCGGCTCGGGCCGCGGATTCTCCGCACCGAAACGGCCGGGCTGGCGGCGCTGGCGGCGATGCAGTGCTTATGGGGTGACTTTGGCGAGGGAGAGGGTCATGTTTGAATCGGCAGAACTCGGACACAAGATCAGCAAGAGTATTTTTCGCGAGGAGGAACCCAAGCTGCGCGCCGCCTTGCTCGATGCCCAGTTCGAGCTGCGCGAGAACGGCAAATTCCCGGTCGTCATCCTGATCAGCGGCGTCGATGGTTCCGGCAAGGGCGAGACAATCAATGTGATGTACGAGTGGATGGACCCGCGCTACCTCTCGACGCTGGCGTTCTCGGCGCCAACCGATGAAGAGCGGGAACGTCCCTACATGTGGCGCTTCTGGCGCGCCCTGCCGCCGAAGGGGCGGGTCGGCATCTTCGCCGGTTCATGGTACTCGAACCCGATCGCCGAGCGGATTCGCGGCGAGTTGTCGAAGGGCGATCTCGATCAGCACATGGATCAGATTAATCGCTTCGAGGCCATGCTGGTCAACGAAGGCGCGCTGGTGATCAAGTTCTGGTTCCATCTGGCGAAGGATGGCCAGCGGCAGCGACTGAAGGCGCTCGAGAGCGATCCCCGCACGGCCTGGCGCGTGACCAAGGAGAGCTGGGCCCGTCTCAAGACTTACGACAAGCTGCAGGAAGCGGCCGGGCACGTCCTGCGCATGACCAACACGCCGTGGGCGCCGTGGGTTGTCGTCGAAGGAACGGACGACCGCTATCGTTCGCTGACCGTCGGCAAGATCGTGCTCGATGCGCTGCAAAACCGCCTCGCCGACAAGCGCGATCAGAACTTCCCGGTCGCGCCGCCGATGACGCGCAAGATCGACAGCCTCGACGTCTTGAGCGCGCTCGATCTGACGCAGAAGCTGGAGAAGAGCGCTTACGAAACCCAGCTTGCCAAATGGCAGGGGCGCTTGTCCGAACTCGTGCGTCATCCCGAGTTCAAGAAGCACTCGCTGATCCTCGCTTTCGAAGGCTCGGATGCTGCCGGCAAAGGCGGCAGCATCCGCCGCGTCACGGCGGCGATTGACGCGCGGCAGTACCAGATCGTGCCGGTCGCCGCGCCGACCGAAGAAGAGCGCGCGCAGCCCTACATGTGGCGCTTCTGGCGGCATATTCCGCGTGTCGGCCGCGTCGCCATCTTCGACCGCACCTGGTACGGGCGGGTGCTGGTCGAGCGCGTCGAAGGCTTCTGCAGCGAAGCCGACTGGCTGCGCGCCTACACCGAGATCAACGATTTCGAACATGAGCTGCACGGCGACGGTGCGATCGTCATCAAATTCTGGCTGCAGATCAGCGACAAGGAACAGCTGCGGCGCTTCAAGGAGCGCGAGAATATCGAGTTCAAACGCTTCAAGATCACGGCTGAAGACTGGCGAAATCGCGAAAAGAGCGCGGACTATCACGCCGCCGTTTGCGATATGGTCGACCGGACGAGTACCAGCACCGCGCCGTGGACGCTGGTTGAAGCCAACGACAAGAGTTTTGCCCGCGTGAAGATCCTGCGCACGATCTGCGAGCGCATCGAAAACGCACTGAATCTAGAGAAACCGCAAGAAAAGGCAAAGGAAAAATAACGCCATGTCCGATGAGTTGACTTCCCTTCATTTCGTCTCCCTGTTCCGTTCGGTCGCCCCCTACATCAACCTGTTTCGCGGCAAGACCTTCGTGCTTGCCTTCGGCGGAAAGGCGATTTCGGGGACTCTGGCCAAGTCGCTGGCCTATGACGTTAACCTGCTTGCCGCACTCGGCGTGCGACTGGTGCTGGTGCATGGAGCGCGTCCGCAGATCGAGGAAGAGTTGCGCGAGAAAGGTATCGAATCGCGCACTCACGGCGGCTACCGGATTACCGACTCGGCGACGCTCGATTGCGTGATCGACGCCGTCGGCAGCGTCTATCTGGAGATCGACGCGTTGTTGTCGCAGGGCTTGCCCGATACGCCGATGGCCAACAGCACGATTCGCGTGATCAAGGGGAATTTCATCACCGCCAAGCCGCTCGGCGTGCTTGACGGTGTCGATATGCAATACGCCGGCAGCGTGCGCAAGATCGACGCCGAAGGCATTCGCTCGCAACTCGGCATCGGCAACATCGTGATCCTCTCCTGTCTTGGCGCCAGTCCAACCGGGGAAATCTTCAACCTGGCGATGGAAGAGGTGGCCGAAGCCACCGCCGTAGCCATCGGCGCCGACAAGCTCATCTTCCTGACCGACAGCCAGGGCGTGACCGATATCGACGGCAAGCTGCTCGACGAAATGACCACCGACATGGCCGAGCGACTGATTTCGATCGGTGACTGGTTGTCGCCCGATCTCAAGCGCTACCTGCCGAGCGCTGTGCGCGCCAGTCGCGCCGGCGTCGGCCGGGTGCACCTGATCGGTTTCAACGAAGACGGGACGCTGCTACTGGAACTGTTCTCGCGCGAAGGCGTCGGCACCATCATCACGCGCGAGTCGCTTGAAATTTTGCGCGACGCCAAGCCGGACGACATTGCCGGCCTGGTCGCGCTGATCGAGCCGCTGGAAGAGGACGGCACGCTGGTGCGCCGTTCGCGCGAACTGCTCGAACGCGAAATCACCCGCTTCTCGGTGGTCGAGCACGATGGCTTGATCGTCGGTTGCGCCGCGCTTTATCCCTACGGCGAGGATCAGGCCGAACTGGCGTGCGTTGCGGTGCATCCGCACTACCGGCGCTGGGGCTACGGCGAGCAACTCCTGAAACGCATCGAAACGCGCGCCCGCGCCGTCGGCATCAAGCGCCTGTTTGTATTGACGACACGCACTGCGCACTGGTTCAAGGAGCGTGGCTTCGTCGATCAGACCGTCGATCATCTGCCGGCGGAAAAGCGCCTGCTGTACAACATGCAACGGCGCTCGAAAGTGTTTGCCAAACCCCTGTAATCCTTGGGGAATTAACGCGTTTTCGGCGCGGTATAATCGGCCCGGTGTTCTGCTATTACGCGGTTTCGTGACTGACAGTTTTTCGGAGTTTATTTCATGGCAAGAATGGTTAATTGCATCAAACTTGGCCGCGAGGCTGAAGCCCTCGACTTCCCACCCTATCCGGGCGAACTCGGCAAGAAGATCTACGCGCAGGTGTCCAAGGAAGCATGGCAGCAATGGATTCGCATGCAGACGATGATCATCAACGAGAACCGTCTGAACCTTGCTGATGCGGCGCATCGCAAGTATCTGGCCGAACAGATCGAAAAGCACTTCTTCGGCGAGGGGGCCGATCAGGTCGAAGGATTCGTGCCGCCAAGGAGTTGATTCGTTTCTTTCCTGATGCACCAAACAATTGGCCCCGCGAGGGGCCGAATTGCTTTTTGGGGCTTTGCGCTTGCGTCAGGCGCGGTGTTTCTCCAGGAAATGCCTCGAGTAGCGGTCCGAGATCTTCGCCATCGGCATCAGGATCGGCAAGTCGGCGGTGTTGAAGTCCGGATCCCACGCCGGCTCGCCGCAAATGAAGGCGCCGGCGCGCAGATAGCCTTTGAGCAACGGCGGAACGGCGGTGCGTTGTTCATTGCGCAAGGCCGACAAAGGAAGCGGACAGCGCGGGAAAACGCGGTATTCGATCGGGCTCAGGTAGTCGCCGAGTTGGTCGTACAGGGCGGCGGCGCCGTGCCCGCCGTCGGCCATGCTGATGCTGGCGCAGCCGATCAGGTAGTCATGGCCGTGATCCAGCATGTATTTCGCCAGGCCGGACCAGAGCAGGGCGATGGTGGCCCCCGTCCGGTAGTCGGGATGAACGCACGAGCGGCCGATCTCGACCATGCGCGAACGTAAATGCTGCAGTCGGGTGAGGTCGAACTCGGTTTCCGAATAGTAGCTGCCGATGGTGCGAGCTTGCGCCGGTGCGAGAATGCGGTACGTGCCGACGACCTGCCCGGAGCGCTCGTCGCGTACGACGAGGTGCTCGCAATAGGCGTCGAAGATATCCTGGTCGACACCGGGCGTTCTCGGGTCGAGCCGTGCGCCGAGCTCTTCGGCGAAGACGCGGTAGCGCAGTTTTTTCGCGCCGAGGATCTCGCGTTCCGAGATCGCCAGTCCGACGCTGAGTGAATGTCGCGCCGATTCGCGGCGGCCGGTTTCGATGTTGACGTTCGTCATCGTTTGTCTCCTGATCTGAATTTGCCAGGAGACAATACTTGGGCCACGTTACCGGGACGTTGCCCTCAGGTTAAGGCTAGGTTTCAGTGCTACTCGGAAGCCATGCGCGCTTCGATTTCAGCGGCTGAGGCATGGCGAACGTTGAATCCCTTGACCATGTAGATCACGTATTCGGCGATGTTCGTCGCATGGTCGCCGATGCGTTCGATAGCTTTGGCGATCGACATGATGTCGAGCGAACGCGTGATGGTGCGTGGGTCTTCCATCATGTAGGTGATCAACTGGCGGGCGACGGACTGGTATTCGGCATTCACCTGCGCGTCGAGCCGCATCGCTTCGGTGACCAGGCTGACGTCGAGGCGCGCAAAGCCGTCGAGCGCGAGACGCAGCATCTTGAGCGCGGTCTCCGCCATGTGCGTGAGTTCCACGTTCAACGTCCCGCCGGTCGATTGATTCGCCAGCGAGATCCCCAGCCGCGCGATTTTGCGTGCCTTGTCGCCTACGCGCTCGAGGTCGGAAATGGCCTTGAGCACGGAAACGACCATGCGCAGATCGATCGCCGTCGGCTGCCGCTTGGCGATGACCTGATTGCACAGCGCGTCGATCTCGATTTCCATCTGGTTGATGCGGTCGTCGTCGCGGATGACCGCTTCGAGTAGCGGCCGATCGCCGCTGTAGAGGCCTTCGATCGACTTCAGGACTTGCTGCTCGGTCATTCCGCCCATTTCCAGGACGCGGGTGCGCAGGCTCTCAAGTTCGAGGTCGAAATTCTTGGAGGTGTGATCGTTCATGCTCCGTGCTCCGGGTTGTTTTTGCATGGGAATAACAGACCTCCAAGAATAAGCGACCAAGGTTACCGTTTTGTTTCAATCGGCCGTGTGTGTCTGAACACCGGTCGGCGTACCGAGCAGGCAGACGTCGGCCGGGCGGCAGGCGAAGAGACCGTTGGTCACGACGCCGACGATCTGGTTGATGCGCGTTTCCAGATCGACCGGGTCAAGAATCTGCAAGCCTTTGACATCGAGGATCAGGTTGCCGTTGTCGGTGACGAAGCCCTCACGCACGACCGGGGTACCGCCAAGCTTGGTCAGCTCCCGCGCGACGTAGGCGCTGGCCATCGGGATCACTTCGACCGGCAGCGGGAAGGTGCCGAGCACGTCGACGAGCTTCGAGCCGTCCGCGATGCAGACGAACTTCTGCGCCACGGCGGAGACGATTTTTTCGCGCGTCAGCGCGCCGCCGCCGCCCTTGATCATGTGCATTTCCGGTGTGATCTCGTCGGCGCCGTCAATGTAGACCGGGATGTCGGTAACGTCGTTGAGGTCGAACACCTTGATGCCGTGCCCTTCCAGCCGGCGCTTGGTGTCTTCCGAGCTGGCTACGGCGCCGGCGATGCGGTCCTTCATGCCGGCCAGCGCTTCAATGAACAGCCGCGCGGTCGAGCCGGTGCCGACGCCGACAATCTTGCCTTCAACCACGTAGTCGAGCGCGGCTTCCGCCACGGCCTGCTTAAGTTCGTCCTGAGTCATTGCGTTCCATCCCTTTGCATGCGAAGTTGATCGCCGGCCATTCTAGCGAAATGCCGTGCCCGACGACAGCGACGGGTTGCTGTGCCGCAGCTGCGGAAATGTAACCGGATTGACTTCGTAACGTAACGATCGCCCACCAGCATTCGGGCCATGCAAAGAGTACGTTCGATCTTTCTGTCCGATATCCACCTCGGGACGCGCGCCTGCCAGGCCGATCGTTTGCTCGGCTTCATGCGCGAGCACGCGGCCGAGAACGTCTTTCTGATCGGCGATATCGTCGATTTCTGGTCGATGCGCCGCAGCATCGTGTGGACCAAGGCGCAGAACACCTTTGTGCAGAAGATCCTGCGCCGGGCGCGTCACGGCGAGCGGATCATCTTCATCCCCGGCAATCACGACGAAGCGCTGCGCGACTACCTTGGCATCGCCTTCGGCGATATCCAGATCGTCGGCGAGTACGAGCACACGCTGGCCGACGGCCGCCGCTTCCTGCTCCTGCACGGCGACGAGTTCGACCAGATCACGCGCCATCACCGCTGGATCGCGATCCTCGGCGACGTGATGTACGACGTACTGGTGCGCCTCAATTCGGTCCTCTCGCTGATTCGTCGCCGCTTCGGCATGACTTGCTACTGGTCACTTGCCGGCTACGCCAAGCGCCGGGTCAAGAAGGCTTTGCAGTTCATTTTCGACTTCGAGGACGCGGCGCTGCGCGCAGCGAGCCAGCGCGGGCTCGACGGCATCATCTGCGGCCACATCCACAGCGCGGTGATTCGCGAAGCGGAAGGCGTCACCTATGTCAATTGCGGCGACTGGGTCGACAGTTGCACGGCGATCGTCGAGCACTTCGACGGCCGGCTGGAACTCATCGCCTGGAACGAAGATGAACACGACGACGACGGCGATCTGCCCGTTGTCTCCCTTCCAATCGAGGAGCTGCAATGCGTGTCGTGATGGTTTCCGATGTCTATTTCCCCCGTATCAACGGCGTGTCGACGGCCATTCAGACGTATCGCCAGGCTTTGCGCCAGTACGGCGTCGATGTTCGTCTGGTCGCGCCCGATTACGGTGTGCCGCGCGGTGACGTCGATGAGTCGTGGATCACCCGGGTGGCGGCGCGCGCGGTGCCACGCGATCCCGAAGACCGGCTGGTGCGTTGGCGGCACATGCTCGACGCCGTCGAAGCCGTCGTCGAGCAGGGTTGCGACCTGATTCACGTCCAGACGCCATTCGTTGCGCACTACGCCGGGTGCAGCACGGCCAAGC
>JAGNOM010000197.1 GCA_017990155.1 Propionivibrio sp.
CTTCGGTTTCCAGCCAGGTATTGAAGCGGCACTGGTGGTGAATCAGCGGCAGCATGTCGCGTTCGCCGCGCAGGAAGGCTTCGACCGAAGCGAGCCAGGCGCGATGCTCGACACTGGCGAACAGTAACGGCAGGTCCTCGCTGTTGAGCGGCGGCAGGTTGGTCCACGCCGGGTCCGGCTGCCAGGTGGCGACCCAGCCGGGGACGTCGGCCGCCGGCATCGGCCGGGCGATGCCGTAGCCTTGCGCCAGTTCGCAGCCGAGTTGCAGCAGCATCGTGCCGTGCTCGACGGTCTCGACGCCTTCGGCGATCACTTCGCGGCGGAAGGCGGTCGCCAGGCTGAGTACGCCGCCGAGGATGGCCAGATCGTCCGGGTCGTCGAGCATGTCGCGCACAAAGCTCTGGTCGATCTTGAGCTGATCGACCGACAGGCGCTTCAGGTAGGTGAGCGACGAGTAGCCGGTGCCGAAGTCGTCGAGCGAGAACAGGACGCCAAAGCTGCGGCAGGATTCAATGACCGCAGACACGCGCGTCAGGTCTTCGAGCGCGCTGGTTTCGAGCACTTCCAGCACCAGTGCGCTGGGCCGGACCGCCGGATGCGCAGCGAGGCGTTCGTGCAGGTGGGTCACGAAACTGTCCTGCTGCAATTGGCGCGCACCGATATTGACGCTGACCGGGACGTCCAGCCCTTGCGCCAGCCAACGCTCGGCCTGGTTCAGCGCCGTTTCGATCACCCAGTCGCCGATCTCGACGGCCAGCGGATGATCCTCGATGACGGGCAGGAAGACCGACGGCGCGAGCAGGCCGCGTTCCGGATGTTGCCAGCGGATGAGCGCTTCGACGCCGATGATTTGGCCGGTGCGCATGTTCACCTTGGGCTGGTAGTGCAGCACGAATTCGTTTTCGTTGAGCGCCCGGCGGATGTGTTCCAGGCTTTCGTGGTAGCCGCGCACGCTGCGATCCTGATCGGCGTCGAAAACGTGGTAGCGGTTCTTGCCGGCGAGCTTGGCCTGGTACATCGCCTGGTCGGCCTGGCGCAGCAACTGGTCGGCGTCGACGTCGTCGGCTTGCGGATAGAAGGTGACGCCGAGGCTGGCCGAGACCTGGTGAATGCTGTCGCCAATACGCACCGGCTGGGCCGCCGCGGTCAGCAGCCGGGTCAGCATCGCCAGGCTGTCGGCGACGCCGTCGAGGTCGATCAGCACGGCGATGAACTCGTCGCCGCCGAGGCGGGCCAGCGTGTCGCCTTCGCGCAGCCGGTCCTTCATGCTGTTGGCCAGCGCGATCAGCAGCTGGTCGCCGGTCTTGTGTCCGTGATGATCGTTGACGGCCTTGAAGCCATCGAGGTCGAGATAGGCGACCGCCAGCAACTGGCCGCGCCGTATCGCCTGGGTCATCGCCTGCTGCAGGCGGTCGGCGAGCAGCACGCGGTTGGGCAGCATCGTCAGCGCGTCGTAGTGCGCGATGTGCCGCAGATGCTCCTCATGCGCCTTGAGTGCCGTGATGTCGGTGGAAATCCCGCACAGCGCGTAGATCGTTCCGTCTTCGCGCCGGAGTGGCAGCTTGGTCGATTGATAGACGTTGGTCTTGTCGGTGGTGATCACTGTGTTGACTTCCTCCCTCCGGATCGTCTCGCCGCTTTCGACGACACGCCGGTCGTTGTTCCGGATCTGCGCGGCGGTTTCGGCGTCGAAGAATCGTTCGTCGCCAAAACCGACGATGCCGGCCATGTCGGGAATCTGCCAGAGATCGCGCACGGCGCGGTTGGCAAACAGGTAGCGTCCTTCGAGGTCCTTCAGGTAAATGCAGGCGTCGACGTTTTCGAGGATGGTGAACAGCCGCGCCTCGCTGGCGCGCAAGGCGTCTTCGGCCTGCCGGCGTTCGGTGATGTCGCGTGATATGCCGTGAAAGCCGCAGATGTTTCCCTGCTCGTCGCGTTCTGGCGTCGACAGCGTCTCGGTCCAGATCAGGCGCCCGTCCTTGCAGTATTGCTGGGCGACGACCGACATCGTTCCGGTGCGAATGCCGCTTTTCTCGTCGGCGATCCGCTTGCACATCATGGCTTTGACGCGAGTCGCGCTTTCTTCGGTCAGCGATTCGAGCACATGCTGTCCGATGACCTCATCGGCCCGGAAGCCGCGCATCCGCTCGTCGGCCGGGCTGACGTAGGTCAGGCGGCTGTCGCGGTTCATGTGCCAGACGACGTCGGAAGCGTTCTCCGAGAGCATCCGGAAATGCGCTTCGCTCTGACGGATCTTGTCCTCGGCGGCGCGCAGGGCGGCGATCTGCTCGCGTAGTTCGTCTTCCTGTTTTGCGAGCCGACACTGGTTGTCCTGCAGCAGCGCGCGCATCTTGTCGTGGCTGACTGCAAGCTGACGGATTTCCTTGATGTTCGAGGGTTCGGGCGCCTCGGCCTGAAAGTCGAGGTTGCCGATGCGTTCGCTGGCTTCCGCCAGCGCTTCCAGCGGACGGGCGATGCGGCGCGCCTGCTGCTGCGCGAACAGCGCCACCAGCGCCAGCGTCAGGACCAGGCCGGTGCAGAGAACGCCCAGCATGGCCAGCCAGTTGGGTGCGAAATCGGCCTCGGGCGCGAGCGTCGCGACCCAGAACTGGTGGCTGCCGAGCTGATAGGGCTGCACGCGCGCCAGCCAGGCGGTGCCTTGCGAGCGATAGCTCAGCACGCCGTTGCTGCTGCCGGCCGGCCACGCGGCGAGCGCGTCGTCCAATGCCGCAATGCCGAGGTCGCTGCTTCTCCCGAGCACCTTGCCGGGCCAGCTGGCCTGATCGCTGCCCTCGGGCGGCGCCGGGAGTGCCAGTACGCGCAGGTCTTGCGTCAGGATCAGTGCCATGCCGTGCTGGCTGACGCCGGCATTCATCGTCGTCGCCGACAGGTCGCGCAGTTTGAGGTCGATGCCGATCACGAGATCGCGACCGTCGCCGAGCGTGGTGTGCGTCGAGGCCGTGATGCCGGGGTCGCCGGTGGTGAAGAAGGTGTAGGGCTCGGTCCACTGCACGCCGTACCGTTCGGAAATCGCTGCCGCATACCAGGCGCGGGTGCGCGGGTCGTAATCGAACGTTTGCCGGTAGCTGCGTTTCTCGCCGCTGGCGTTGCGTTCGAAGAAGCGGTGTTCGTTGCCCCAGCGAGTAAGGTCGGTCATCCGGTTGGTCGAACTGCCGTCGGCGTTGAGCAGCAGCATCCAGCCTTCGCCGTCTGACGTGCCGGCGACGACCGAGCTGGCGTGCGGCAGTGTTTCGAGTACGGGGAGAAACAGTCGATTCAGTTCGCCGGGATCTTCGAGCGCCGGTGCGTCCTCGCCGATCCAGCGCCGGCTCATGCGCAGAGCCTGCTCGGCCGGGGCGAACACCTGATCGAGGCTGGCTTCGAGCTGCGTCGCCGCGCGCGTGAACTGGTTTTCAGCGACGCGGTCGACGATCGGCTTGACGCCGAAGAGGAAAAATCCGGCGCTCACCAGCACGACCGCGCCGGAAACGAGGATGCTGACCCGGTTTCTCAGGCTGCGCCGCAGGGAAATGGCTGGTTTTCCGGTCTCGCTCATGTCGTTTTGCGTGTTTGATGGGCGGAAATTCTGTTCATTGGAGCACTTTAGCGCATCAGAATGATTTCGGTTCGTCGCCGAACGACACCTTCATCGACTTCCCGCGTGCGCGGTCTGGGCTGCTGTGATTGCGTGCCTTGTGGACTAAACTGGCGATCACAAGTCACTCAACGACACATGGGGAGAATCAAGTGAGCGAGTCATTGCAAACCCTCGATCAGGTGAAGGCTACGGCCATCGACATGGGCGTCAAGTTCGGCCCGAAACTCGTCGTCGCCGCCATCATCGTGCTGGTCGGTTACATGGCGGGGCGCTGGGCCGGCGCCATGGTCGGGCGATTGCTGCTGCGCTTCAAGCTCGAAGCGCCGGTTCGTCAGCTGCTGGCGCGCGTCGTGCAGATCTTCGTCTTCGTCCTGTTCGCCATCATGGCCATGCAGAACCTCGGTGTCGAATTGCTGCCGCTGGTCGCCGGTCTCGGCGTCGCCGGTGCCGGCGTGGCACTGGCCTTGCAGGGCGTCCTCGGCAATATCGTCGCCGGACTGACGATCATCTTTACGCAGCCGTTCCACGTCGGCGATTACATCTCGATCGGCGACGAGGAAGGCGAAGTGCTCGACATCAGCCTGTTCAGCACGACGCTGGGGCACACCGATCGCTCGCGGGTGGTGATCCCGAGTCGCAAGATCGTCGGCGAAATCCTGCACAACTGCGGTCAGGTCCGTCGCCTGGCGCTGACCGCCAACGTCGCCTACGGTACCGACGTGGCGACCGCGCTCGGTCTGGTCAACGAAGTGCTGGCCGGCAATCCGCGCATATTGAAGACGCCCGTTCCGGTCGTCGGCGTTGCCCGGCTTGCCGATTCCAGCGTCAGCCTCAATATCAACCCGTGGGTCAATGTGCCGGATTACGAGGCGGCGATCAGCGAGGTCAATCAGGCGGTGCTGGCCGCCTTCCGCGCGCACGGCATCGTCATCGCGCTGCCGCAGCGCGAGGTGCGGATGGTGTGACAGCAGCGATTGAACGCGACGGCCGCAGCTGTTGTCTGAGCGTTTCTTCGCGGCAACAAACCCTGACTCAAAACAACCAATAACCAAGACTGTCAATCATGAGCGACCTGATGCAGACGCCCGACGCGCCGACCGAAGGGATCAAGTTCCAACCGGTTTCAGCGCGTATACGGGAGCGGATCTACCGCGCCAAACAGCGTTTTCACGCCAACGACAACATTGCAGCCTTTCTTGAGCCGGGCGATCTGGAAGCCCTGATCGACGAGGTCGAGGGCAAGATGAAGGGCGTGCTTGAGAGTTTGGTGATCGACACCGAGAGCGACCACAACACTCAGGATACGGCGCGGCGCGTGGCCAAGATGTATCTGACCGAGGTCTTTCGCGGGCGCTACATCCCGGCGCCGCCGGTGACCGAGTTTCCGAACGCCGAACGGCTCAACGAGCTGATGATCGTCGGCCCGATCACCGTGCGCAGCGCCTGCAGCCACCACTTTTGCCCGATCATGGGGCGCTTGTGGATCGGTCTGATGCCGAACGAGCACTCGAACCTGATCGGTCTCTCGAAGTACGCGCGCCTCGCCGAGTGGGTGATGAGCCGGCCGCAGATCCAGGAAGAGGCGATCACGCAGATGGCCGAGCTGTTGATGCGCAAGGTGAGCCCGGATGGGCTGGCCGTGGTTATGGAAGCTGACCACTTCTGCATGCACTGGCGCGGCGTGAAAGATTCGGAAACCAAGATGATCAACAGCGTCATGCGCGGCTCCTTCCTCAAGGATGCGACGCTGCGCCGCGAGTTCCTCTCCCTCATCAACCTGAAAGCCTGAGGTTCCCCATGCTTGTCCGTCTGCTCTACGCCAGCCGCGCCGCGGCGCCGCTCACCGCCTCGGTGGTCGAGTCCATCCTGGCCCAGTCGCGCCAACACAATCCCCGTCTCGGCATCACCGGCATCCTCTGCTACAGCAACGACCTTTTCCTGCAGGTGCTGGAGGGTGGGCGCGACGAAGTCTGCGAGCTGTACAACACCATCGTGCGCGACGACCGGCACACCAATGTGCGCATCCTGACCTACGAAGAAATTTCCGAACGCCGCTTCGGCAACTGGACGATGGGACACGTCGATATCGCCACCGTCAATCCGTCGCTGCTGCTCAAGTACGCCAAGCTGCCGGTGCTCAACCCGTTCAACTGCTCGGGGCACGCCTCGATGGCGCTGCTCGAAGAGCTGATGGCGACGGCGT
>JAGNOM010000198.1 GCA_017990155.1 Propionivibrio sp.
AGGGCGTGAATTTCACCTTTGCCTACCGACAAATCGATATTCGTTAGCGCATTCACTCCTGGAAAACGCTTCGATATCTGTTCCAGTCGCAAAACCGTATTCATACTTGTTCCATATTCAAGAAGATCCCGGGGACTCCTCGCCGCCGAGGCGACGAGGAGAGGGCCATCACAGCAACTTCGTCACGCGGATGGTCAGGCTTTTGGCTTGACCATCCGGCACGAAAGCCGCTGTCAGGAAGGCGCTATTACCAGGTGAAGGTCTTGGCGCCTTCGGCGTCGATCAGCTTGACTTCAACCGGAACGTGGGCCGGAACGTTGGCGCCCCACTTCTTGGCCAGGGCCATGCCGATCGCGATACGGATCTGGTCGCGCGGATACTGAGCGGACGTGGCGATGAACTTGGAGCCCGGCTTCTGCATGGCCTTGATGGCTTCAGGAGCACCGTCAACGCTGGTCAGCTTGATGTCCTTGCCCGAAGCTTCGATGGCAGCCAGGGAGCCCATGGCGCCGCCGTCATTGACGCTGAAGATGCCCTTCAGGCCGGCGTTAGCCTGGATCATGTTTTCCGTCACGGCCAGCGCTTGATCACGCTCTTGCTTGCCGTTTTGTGTCGTCACGATCT
Source organism: Propionivibrio sp. (assembly GCA_017990155.1). Lineage (GTDB taxonomy): Bacteria > Pseudomonadota > Gammaproteobacteria > Burkholderiales > Rhodocyclaceae > Propionivibrio. The sequence continues at coordinate 625 of JAGNOM010000198.1, forward strand.
TGATGCCCGGGAATTTCTTGAGTGCATCCTTACAGCCACGGACGCGCTCCAGAATTGGCACAACCGGGATACCGTCCAGAATTGCGACGTCGCCCTTGCCGTCCAGCGCCTTGCCCATGTATTCGCAGGCCATCACGCCGGCGTCGTAGTTCTTGGAGCCGACGAAGGTGTCGACCGGGCCCTTGGCGTTTGCGTCAACCGCGGCGACGACGAGGCCGGCAGCCTTGGCAGACTTCACAGCGCCTTCAACGCCGGTGGAGTCGGTCGGGTTGAGCAGAAGAATGTCGATTTTCTTCTGGATCATGTCTTCAACGTCGCTGATCTGCTTGGCGACGTCGTGACGCGCGTCGGTGATGATGACTGTTGCGCCGATCGAAGCGGCGGCTTCTTCCAGTGCCTGCTTCATGGTGACGAAGTAGGGGTTGTTGAGCTCCTGGAACGACATGCCGATTTTCAGCGGAGCTGCGGAGACCGGAAGGGCAATCGCTGCACCCAACATCAACGGAAGAACTTTTTTCAATGCTTTCATCACTAATCCCTCGATTTATAGATAAAAAATGCTTCAGGGTATGAACTGGCGGGCAATCACTTGCTGCGCCAACGTGTAAAACAAGCAAAAACTTCGACTTCTTTGTGTGACCGGGCTTTGTTTCAGGCAAAGGGGCCCCCGGCAGTACCCAATGCCTTTTTTCTACTAGTAGAAAACTGAGTCAGCGTCGTCTGATCGGCGGCGCGTGGATGCGTTTGATCACGGCTCGGGCTCCTGGAGCGAGAACTCGGACTTCAATGCGCGATAGAGTCTGCGGAACCGTGCGTGGCGGATTTCCAGTTCTTCCTGCCAGTCCGTGCGCGGAGAGATGGTTTCCACGACCGGTGCTGCGGTGCAAAGGTCGTTGATCGTGCAATTGCCGGCCGCCAGTCGGGCGAGACGAGCCGCGCCGACGCTGGCGGCGTCAAATTCAGGGGCGTGAAGATTGAGCGGCATGCCGCAGGCGGTGACCAGCAATTCGCTCCAGAAACGATTCTGGCTGCCATCGCCGATCAGCGAAGCCTGGCGGATGCGCGTACCGGTTTCCTTGATCGCCGACAGGCCGTCGGCCATGCTGAAGGCGACGCCTTCCAGCAATGCGTAGGCGATCATGTCCGGACTCGTGTTTTCAGTCATGCCAAAAAACACGCCGGAAGCACGGGCATCGTTGTGCGGCGTGCTTGCACCGTTCAGGTAGGGCAGGAAAACAGGCGCTTCGTGTTTCTTGGCGAGGCTGGCCTGGCTGAAGATGAGTTCGCGATCGCCGGTGCCGATGACTTTGGTCCACCAATCCAGGCAGGACGTGCCGGCCGGCGCAACGCCGATCTGGCTCCACAAGGCCGGCAGGCAGTGGCCGAAATTGCGCACGGCGCGTTCCGGACTCGGGCGCGGCCCACTGGTGCTGACAAAGGTCATTCCGCTCGGGCCGAGGCTGACGTAGGCGTCGCCTTCCTTGATCGCGCCAAGACCGAGCGCAGTTGCTGCCGGTCGCGCGGCGCCCGTGGCCACCGGGACCGCGTGTTTGAGGTTCCAGGCGTCAGCCAGCAGGGTGCGCAGTTTGCCGGCTTTCTCCGATCCTTCGGCGAGGCTCGGGAAATGTTCGCGCGACAGACCGATCGCCGAAATCATGCGTTCCGACCAGTCGCGGCGCTGGACGTCGAAGCACAGCGTCGATGAAGCGTCGGACATGTCGGTGACGAACTCGCCGGTCAGGCGAAAGACGATGAAGTCTTTCGGCATCAGTACCTTGGCGATGTTGTCGAAAACCGAGCGTTCGTATTTCTGCAGCCACAACAGCTTGGGCGCGGTAAAACTGGGGAGCGCCATGTTGCCGGTGAGGTCGCGGGAATTCGTCACCATCGCTTCGAGTTCGACGCACTCGGCACGGGCGCGCGTATCGCTCCACAGCATGGCCGGACGCAGCAGGCGGTGATGTTTGTCGAGCAACACGGTGCCCTGGGTCTGGCCGGAAACGCCGATGCCGTTCAGGCTGCTGAACCCGGCCGGCGCGTCGGCGCGGACCTTGGCGATCGCCTCCAGCGTCGCGTGCCACCATTCCTCGGGGCTTTGCTCGCTCCAGTACGACTGTGGACTGGAACGTGTCAGGCGCACCGCGGCATCGGCCAGAAGCTGGCTGTCGGAATCGAAGAGAGCCACTTTGACTTCGAGGATTCCGAGGCTGATGCCGAGGTAGGTAGGTGGCAACATAATCGCGTCTTGTTGGTGGGGGCTCAGGCGACGGCCGAGACGATGTTCATCTGATGCAAGGCGCGGAAGCGGCTAGGCGGAACGCCCTTTTGCGTCAGGAAATGTCGGTTGAAATTCGAGACATTGTTGTAGCCGACGCGGAAGCAGATATCGGCGACCGACAGCCCGGTATCGACGAGCAACTCGCACGCGCGATGAATGCGCAGGGTATTGACGTGCTGCACGAAGGACATTCCCGTGTGTTTTCGGAAATAACGTGAGAAGGTCGTGACGCTTTGCCCGGCGAGATCGGCGACATCGGATTCGCAAAGGTCGCTGGCGAGGTTCTGGTCGATGTACGACAGGATCTGGTTGATCGTCGAGGACATATAGCTCGACGGTTCCGGGGTAAAGCGGTGGCTGGCGAGCTGCTTGCGTCCCTCGTCCTGGGCGATGAGGTCGAGCAGGGAGATGAACAATGCAACGCGGCGTCCGCCGGTTGCCGTCAGCAGTTCTTCCATGATTGGGCGGGCCGCTGCGCCGACGGCGTCGGAAAACACGACACCGCGCTTGGACTCGGCAACGACCTTGTCTATGTAGCGCATCTCGGGGAAAGCGAGCACGCGCTCTTTGAGAAATTCGGACGAGAACTGGCAGATAAGGTTACGGCGCTCGACTGTACAGCCTTCTGGCAATTCGCTGACCCAGTTGTGCGGCATGTTGGGGGCCATGAAAACGAGGTTTCCGGGCGTGAAGCGGCCAACGAAGTCGCCGACAAAATACTGGCCGGAAGTTTCGGTGATCAGCTGGATTTCAAATTCGGGGTGAAAGTGCCAGCGTACCGTGCGGAACGGATAGCCGTGCCCCCAAACCTTGAACGACTCGTGCTGCAGTACATCGACGACTTCAAGATCAGGTTTCATACAAGCCCCTCCACAATTGATCGTGATATCACGACCGTTGTCCCTGTTTGCCCCTCGTGCGGCACCGTCTTTACTTCGTGAGACCGTTTCGCCGGTCTTCTGTTTCTGCTCTGCGGTTTTTGTTGGTGATGCAACTGTAGTGCTTGCCGCAACCACACATCAACCAATAATGGAGTGCTCTCTCGATACTTTTTTGCACCTGTACAGGGGCTTGATTCAAAGGGGAAATCCGGGCTGGTCATGGCTTTGGTGCGGGAATCTGTGGCAAAAACCGCGCAATCTCATGGAAAAAAGCGAATGTTCGGATCGAGTCGAGACTTGCGGGTTTCGAGCGCTGCGGTGCGCTTGAATACCTTGAACCCTTGGGCGGGTTGCGCGGCCACGAATTGTATCAATCCGGGAGAGTTCCTGCGACCGGCAGCGGGGTTCGTCGATTCCACTGACGGAGGACGGACCGGTCAATGATCTGTACGTGTCGTTGGCGAGTGACGTTCGCCGCCGTTCCTGACGGCGACCGAGTTGTAGCGGATGTGTGCGTTGATCACGCGCTTGTCGCGCGGCATCAGGGTGAAAGCGTCGATCAGGATCTCGCGGGTCTTGGTGGCCCGTTCCTCGGACCAGTTGGCGTCGAGTTGCTCAAGCGATTCGATCATCGAAATCATGATCTGTTCGCCGAAGGCCGCTTTTTGTTTTTCGCCGCCTGCATCATCGTTGTCTGCGCGTTCGCCTTCGAGCCAGGAAGTCACGCGCGCCTTGATCTTGCCGGGCAGTGAATCCCTGGTCGAGAGGCGCGCGATGAGTGCTGCGGCGCGGCCGACCTCCCCGTGCTGGACGGCTTCCTCTGCGATTTCGGCGGCCAGCGTGTCGGTGGTCGCTGATTGATCGGCGTCGAGCAGGTCGAATGCCTTGTCCAGGCTGGATCGCGCCTCTGTCATCTGGCCCTTGCCGCGGTGCACCATGGCGGTAGCGACTTCCAAAGCGAGTTCGCCGGACGCGATTTTTCGTGTTTCGAGCCGCATTTCATCAGCGATGGCGGCAGCCTCGTCGACGCGCTTTTCGTCGAGCAGGGTGCGGGTCAGCGACAGGTAGTCGTCGACGTTCAGCATCGACGATCGCTGCGTACGTTCGACGACACGCCGGAGGGTGCTGATCACCTTGTCGCGATCGCCGGCGACCTCGGCGACATCGGCGATCTTGCGCAGACGGTCGGTGTTGGTCGAGGAGGTGATCGACGATGCCCGCTCCAGGCACTCGATGGCCTGCCGGTACTCGCCGGCGTTTTCGTGAATCTGCGCCAGCAGGTCATAAACCGACAGGAATTCGGGGTGCTCCTGGTTCAGCTGGTCGGCTTCGTCCCTGGCCTCGTCGTACTTCTTTTCGCGCTGCAACATCATCGCGTAGCCCATGCGCGCCCACGGCACGGCCTGGGTCGACGCGATGGATTGATAGATGGCGCGGGCTTCCTCCGCGCGGCCGATGGCGACCAGCGATTCGGCCTTGATGCGCAGCGCGTCGAGCGTATAGCGCGGCGTCACCTTGATGGCGCGGTCGCAGGCGTGGATTGCATCCTCGTGCGCACACACTTCGAGATGGTCGAAAACACTGCGCAGCGCTTTCTTCTTCCGCAGGGCACGGTCGAGGCGGGTGGCGAGTTGCCCCGGCGTGTAGGGCTTGACGAGATAGTCGTCCGGCGCGAATTCGGCGGCGGCGACGACATGGTGGTACTGGCGCTCGGCGCTAGCGATCATGAACACGCTGCGCAGCGGCAGGATGTGCAGAAAACGCAGCTCCTCCAGCAGTTGCTGGCCGTCACGCCTATCGTCGAGATGGTGGTCGCAGATGATGATGTCGTAGCCGACGTTGCGCGCCATGCGCATCAGCTCCGAGGCGTTTGATGCCATCGAAACCGAGGTCGCGCCGATCACCGATAGCAGTTCGCGCATCCAGGTGCGGATGCTGAGATGCTGGTCCGCGATCAGGATACGAAGTCCGCTGAGCATGATTGGGTGGGCGTCGAGATGGCGTTCACGAGGCTG
>JAGNOM010000199.1 GCA_017990155.1 Propionivibrio sp.
TCGTTGTCGATGCGCACATCGAGGTCGACGCTTCGCAGACTGTCGAAGCCGGCCACGACATCGCAGTCAACGTCCGGCAGCGTGTCTTGAAGCGCCATCGCGTGCTCAACCTGATGGCACACGTCGACCCGTCGCAACGCCCGGACCGTGATCATCCGCAAGGATTTGTTGCCGATGCCGGCTAAGGACAAGCGTTTGCTTACGGAAGCAACGATTCCGCTGCGCGGTCCGCTGCTGCGTGGCAAGCGGCGCCCACGCGTGGCCCTGATCGGGCGCTTCGGCGCCGGCAAGAGCACGATCTTCGAAGGCGCTTCCAGCCCGGTTGCACGCCACGAAAAGCTGGCCGGCGTCGGCGGCGCCTATCAGGAGTGCGTGGTCGACGTCGGCCTCGATCAGATTTCGCTCGTCGATCTGCCATCGATCGATTCGCTGCACCACCTGAGCGAGCACGACCAGGTCGTCCTCATGTACCTGCTCTGGGGCGACCAGTGGCCGCGCGTCGCGCAGCACGAAACACCGGCTGGCGCACCGGACTTTCCGGCGCCGGATGTATTGGTGCAGGTGGTCGACGCGACGACGCTCGAGAAAGATCTGGAACTCAGCCTGGAGCTGGGCCAATTCGGGCGTCCGCTTGTGATTGCCCTGAATCGCGTCGATGAGGCGCGCAAGCGAGGCATGTTCATCAACGTGCAGGCGCTCAGCGAGCGCCTCGGCGCGCCCGTCGTCCCGACCATCGCGCACATGGGCAAGGGCGTGGCCGCGCTCTTCGAAGCGGTGCTCGACGTCGCGCGCAAGAAGGCCTGCCCGATGCCGCAGGCGCCGACCGCGCATATTGCCGAGAGCCTGCGCGATCTCAAGGCGGTCATCTCGCACCCGCAGATCGAAGAGGTCTTTCAGGTTCCGCGCGCATTGCTGCTCTCGCAACTAGCGGAGAACGACGATTACTTCCTGCGCTCGCTGACCACCCACTTGCCTGGCCTCGCGCCAGAGATCGCGCGCGCGCGCGCCACGGCTGAACAGACGCTACCGCGACCACTGCCTGAGGAAGTCCACGCCGACCGCCATCACCGCGCCGCTGTGCTGTTCGAAGAAGTCACCAGCGCGCGCGGCATCGACTCGGGCGAAGGATGGCGACGCTGGCTCGACGAACTCTTCCTGCATCCTCGCTGGGGTCTGCTCGGCAGCCTGCTGGTATTTGCCGCCGTGCTCCTGATCGTCTTCGAGATGAGCAGCTTCATCGACTCATGGACTTCCGCACGACTGGCGGCGTGGGCGCAGGAATGGCAACCGGAATCGACGCTCGGCGTCGTCGGCCGCGCGGTCGCCGACGGCATGGTCGGGCTCGTGGGCATCGTCGCGCCGTACATGCTGCCGCTGGTGCTGCTGCTCGTCGCGCTGGAAGAATCCGGCGTCATGCATCGCGTCGCTTTCGTCGTCGATCGCGGCTTCCACCGTATCGGATTGCACGGCGGCGTCGCCGTCCCCTTCCTGATCGGGCTCGGCTGCAACGTGCCGGCGATCTCGGCCGCGGCGGCAACGGGAACCCGCAGCGAGCGCGTCGTCTCGGCGATCCTCATCACCTTTGTCCCCTGCTCGGCGCGCTCGGCGATCATCCTCGCCATCGGCGGCAAGTACCTGGGCGGCCTGGGCGTCTTCGCCATCTTCATGCTGACGCTGCTGGTCATCGCTTTGCTCGGCAAGCTGCTCGTGCGCCGTTATACCGAGAGCGCACCGGGTCTGGTGCAGATCATCCCGCCCTACCGGCTGCCAACCTGGTCGCGCGTCTGGCGCAAGACCTGGGAGCGCACTGAAGACATCGTCACTATCGTCACGCCGCTGCTGGTCATTGGCAGCGTCGTGCTGGCACTGCTCAGCCACTTCGGCGCCGATGCGCTGATCAACACAGCGCTGATTCCGGTCACGACCTGGTGGCTCGGCCTGCCGGTCGTGCTCGGCGTGCCGATCCTATTCGGCGTACTGCGCAAGGAGCTGTCGCTGCTGATGATCTACCAGGCACTCGGCACGCTGGACATCATGCCGCTGCTCAGTCACGCGCAGATCTTCACCTTCCTCGTGTTCCTGACCTTCTACGTGCCTTGCCTGTCGACCTTCGCGGTGATGTTGAAAACGCTGGGGCGCAAGGAGGCGTGGTTCTCCGTCTTCGTATCGCTGGCCAGCGCCCTGCTCATGGCCGGCGTCGTGCGTGTGGTGCTGGAATTGACTCAGCACTTCGCCGGCTTCGGCGCGTAACGGGATCGGCCGAATGATGAGCCAGCGCTGGTACGACAATCCAACCACCGAACCGCTCGCCGGACACCTGATCAAGGACACGACGACGATCGAGCTGTTTGCCTGGCTCAAGCCGGATGAAAGACTGTCGGGCGGCGATGTGCTGAACGGTAACCCCTTCAGCACCGGCCAGCCGGAAGACCGGATCGGCGCGGTACAGAACTATTTTGCCGAGTATCACCTCGAGTACTACCGCCAGCGCCTGTACGGCGAATTCCCCAGCCGCCTGCACGCCAGCCTGTTTTTTGCCACACGAGTAGACGCCGACAACTTCCGCGCCCGCCACCCGGCGCTCACTTCGGGCAAGCACCTCGTCTGCGCGCGCAGCGCCGGCGACTACGTCGTCTCGTACCACGACGCGAGCTGGCTCGACTACCTGCGCCTGCCGCATAGCCTCAACCTCTCAACGCTCGACGAGATCGCCGGCCACTATTGGGGCGGGACACTGGTCGAGGAAGTCGCCCTGCGCTTTCACGAAGAACGCTGGCGCGAGCCGGCGGTCATCGAAGCGCTCTTCGTCGGACGGCTGGCGGCGCTTTCCTGAAGTTCACAAGAAAACGGCGCGCCGGCGAAGCCGTTCGACTTCGCTGACACGCCATTTTTTGTTCTGCTACACGACGCCTGCGCCTTTCGGCCTCACTTCTGCTCAGGAGCGATGGGCGCCGGATGGAAGATTTCCTGCGTCACGCCACCCTTCTCGGAGCCGATCGACTGCTCGACGTTCGGCAGGCGGTGGGCGATTCCCTTGTGGCAGTCGATGCAGGTCTGGCCGTCGTTCAGCCCTTTTTGGTGAACTTCCGCCGCGCGACGGCTCTGCTTGGCGTAGTCGAAGCTCTGGTCGTCATGGCAGCCGCGGCATTCGCGCGAGTCGGTTTCCTTCATCCGCGCCCATACGGCCTCGGCCATCTTCGAGCGATAGGCATCGAATTTCTCCGGCGTGTCGATGGTACCGAGGATGTTGTGATAGACATCCTTGGACGCCCGGATCTTCGCGTACATCTTCGGCCCGAACGACTTCGGCACATGGCAATCCGGACACGTCGCGCGCACGCCGGTACGGCTCGAGGCGTGCGTCGTCAGGCGGTACTCCTCGTAGGAATTGTCTTTCATCTCGTGGCAGGAGATGCAGAACTCTTCGGTGTTGGTCGTTTCCAGCGCGTAGTTGAAGCCGATCCACGACACGATGCCGGCGATGAACAGCGCCCCCACACCGACCCATCGGGCCGCATGGATGCGGCGCAACACGGCGGCCGCTACGCTTTTGAGTTTTTCGATATTCATGCGTCCTCTCCCTCTGACCGCTTAGCGCAAGCCTGCGCCCGGCTTGAACGTATTGCCCACCAGCGGCTTGGCGTCGGTCTGCGACACATGGCACTGGTTGCAGAAGTAACGGTTGGGCGCCACGCTCGACATCTCGGCACCTTCGCGCGACTTGAAATGCGTGATCGAGATCTTCGTCGCCTTGGCCTCGCCGGCGCGCGACCAGGCGTGGCAGTCCATGCACTTGTTGAATTCCTTGCTGACGATGTAGCTCTCGATGGTGTGCGGAATCAGCGGCGGCTGCTGCACGAAGTCGCGCGGCAGCGCCGAGGTGTCGGGCGCGTAGCGCGTGCCGTCGCCGGCCGGATCGCTGGCCGTGATGTCCACACTGCGCAGCGTCTTGAGCTTGACGGGTTCGAACTTATCCTCAGCTGCGGCCGGCCCCATGAGCGCCAGCATCAGGCTCATGGCGATAGCCCAAAACAAGGCGAAAGTGCGGGCAAAGCGGAAGGTTGGCTGGTTCATCACGCGCTCCTCTGGTCGAATCGATGGGTCAATTTGAAAACCTGGCGGTCGCATACATCGATGCAACGGCCGCAATTGGTGCAGTCTCCGGAGAGAATCAGCGGGTGCGTCTGCCCGGCCTGTTTCAGCGCCGGCCGGATCACCTGCGGTTCGGGGCAGACGACGAAGCAATCCAGGCAGTCGTCGCAGGCGCTGCGTTGCGCGGCCGAAACGCGGATCAGCGAGGTGCGTCCGAGCAGGCTGTAGAAGGCGCCGACCGGGCACAGATGTCCGCACCAGCCGCGGCTCGCGATCAACAAGTCGTAGGCGAAGATGCCGGCGATCGCCAGCAGCGAACCCCACAGACCGAAGATCAGCGCACGGTGCAGCAGGGAGACGGGATTCACCCATTCCCAGACCAGCACGCCGGTGACGGCGGTCGCCAGCAACACCCCGGCGAGCAGCCAGTAGCGCGTGCTGGCGTCCGGCACGCGACCGGTCTTGATACCCAGCTTGCGGCGCGACCAGGCGGCGGCGTCGGTCACCACATTCACCGGGCACACCCAACTGCAGAACACGCGCCCGCCGACCAGCAGATAGAACACCAGCACGATCGCCGCACCGGTCAGCGCGGTCGTGTAGGGCCAGTGGCCGGCGACCATCGTCTGCAACGCCAGCAGCGGGTCGGTCAGCGGAATGGCGTCGAAAATCAGCGAGGCCGAGAGGTTGCCCTTCAATACCCACACACCGAACCACGGCCCGCTGAGGAACAGGGCCAGGATCGCGAGCTGACTGATGCGGCGCAGCAGCAGCCAGCGGTTGCGCGTTAGCCACGAGCGTCTCGCAGATCCACCACCGTTCGTCCTGAGCCCGTCGAAGGATGAACGGTCCCCGGCGCGGGCTTCGACAGGCTCAGCCCGAACAGTTGTCTTTGGGCGCGCAACCTTGCTCATGGCTTCCACCGTGAATTGAGGCTGCCGGCCTTGCCAGGAGCGGCCACCGGCGCATCCGGTGCAAACGGTGCAGCAGGGGCCGTCGGCGCGACCACGGTTTCCGTCGCCGCGCGGCCCGCCGTCGTGCCCTCGAAGCCGCGTACCGGCAGCTTGATCTGTTCGCCGATCAGCGATTCGCCTTGCCGCGCCTTTTCTTCCCAGCCCTTGCGGTAGTGCGCCGGCAGCGCGCCCTGCGCCAGCTTGCGCGGGAAGACCTTGATCGCCGCTTCGGGCAGTACGCAGGACTTCTCGCACTTGCCACAACCGGTGCAGGCATCGGAATGCACCGTTGGTAAGAGCAGCGCGTGGCGGTCGGAACGCGGGTTGTGGCGCAGTTCCAGGGTGATCGCCTTGTCGATCACCGGGCAGACGCGGTAGCAGACGTCGCAGCGCAAGCCGAGGAAGTTCAGGCAACTCTCCTGATCGACGAGCGCGGCGAGGCCCATGCGCGATTGCGCGATATCGGTCAGTTCACGGTCGAGCGCTCCGGTCGGGCAGGCTTTGACGCAGGGAATGTCCTCGCACATCTCGCACGGGACGTCGCGCGCGGTGAAGTACGGTGTCCCGGTCGCCACCGGATCGCCGAGATCGGAGAGTTTCAATGTGTTGTACGGGCAGTCGCGCACGCACAGTCCGCAGCGCACGCAGGCGGCGAGAAAATCGTCCTCGGCCAGCGCGCCGGGCGGCCGGATCGCCTGCGCCGGCAAGGCCGAGGCCTGGCGTGCCCACAGCCCCGCGCCGAGCG
>JAGNOM010000200.1 GCA_017990155.1 Propionivibrio sp.
AGAAAAATCGAAATGAGCGGGCGTCAGCCGTGCATTGGCGCCCTGGTGGTGGAAAAACGTGCGCTTTCCGGTGGCGGCGACCGTCATCACGTCGGTATGCGAGGTGCCGACCCCGTCGATCTGCTTCAGCGCGTCGTGATTGATGCCGCGTGCTGCGCAGGCCGCAGCGAGGAAGCGTCCGGCGTCGTCGTTGCCGACCACGCCCACGGCCCGCACGGGAAAGCCGGGGGCGAGATGCGCCAGATCGAGCGCCATGTTGTGCGCCGGTCCGCCGCCTTCGAACTCGCGGGCGACGATTTCAGTCAGCGTTTCCTGCTCCGGCCAGTGGTCGATCACGTTGTTGTGGTCAACCAGCCAGCAACCGCCACAGATGATGCCTTTTCTTTCCACGTCAGTACGTCCTTGTTACGCAGCCTTTTGAACGCCGGATTGCAAGTCTGGAACGCGATTGCTTGCAGTTATTGGGAACCGTAATACGTAATCGTGACTGAAGACCCTGTTCCCGTTCGTGGTGAGCCTGTCGAACCATAGAGGCATCGCGCCCTTCGATAAGCTCAGGGCGAGCGGTGGTATCGATATGTCACTTACTTGCACGAACATCCACAGGTGAGACTTTTGTACCGCTGAATGAACTCCGGGATTGCTCGCGCAATCCCGGATGACTTTCTATGCTGCTTTCAGCCGTGGATTACGCGTAGCGGCTGACGATGGTTTCCAGCATTTCCTGGCGGCCCGAAACCGGCGTCGGCTCGATGTTCTTCGAGCTGGCCAGATCGGCGATGGCGGCGAGGTCGAGTTCCTTGTCGAGGATCTGCTTGCCCATGCCTTGATCCCAGCCGGCGTAACGTGCTGCCTTGAACTTGCCCAGCTTGTCGTCCTCGACCATTTTGGCGGCGATCAGCAGGCCGTGCGCCAGGGTGTCGACACCGCCGACGTGGGCGTACATCAGGTCGAGCGCATCGACGCTCTGACGGCGCACCTTGGCGTCGAAGTTGAAGCCGCCCTTGGTGAAACCGCCCGCCTTGAGGACGTGGTAAAGCGCCAATGCCACTTCGCCCGAGTCGTTCGGGAACTGGTCGGTGTCCCAGCCGTTTTGCGAGTCGCCGCGGTTGGCATCGACCGAGCCGAAGCAGCCGAGTGCCGTCGACATGGCGATTTCGTGTTCGAAGCTGTGACCGGCCAGTGTGGCGTGGTTGCATTCGATGTTGACCTGGACCTCCTTCTCCAGACCGTACTGCTTGAGGAAACCGTAAACTGTGGCGACGTCGAAGTCGTACTGGTGCTTGGAGGGCTCCATCGGCTTCGGCTCGATCAGGATCAGGCCGTCGAAGCCGATCTTGTACTTGTGCTCGACAACCATCTGGAGGAAGCGGCCCATCTGTGCCATTTCGCGCTTGAGGTCGGTATTGAGCAGGGTTTCGTAGCCTTCACGACCGCCCCACAACACGTAGGCCGAGCCGCCGAGCTTCTTGGTCGCTTCGAGCGCGTCGCGCACTTGCAGCGCAGCGCAGGCATAGACTTCGGGGTCCGGGTTGGTCGACGCACCGGCCATGTAGCGCGGGTTGGAGAACAGGTTGGCGGTGCCCCACAGGAGTTTGATGCCGCTTTGTTCCTGGGCGAGAGCCGCCTTGTCGACCATGTGGGCGAAGGCCTTCTGGCTGTCGCGCATGTTGCCGAGGTCGGGCGCGAGGTCGCGGTCATGGAAGGCGTAGAACGGAACGCCCAGCTTCTTGATGAAGCTCATTGCTTCCTGCAGTTTGAGTTCGGCCATGGCGACCGGGTCGTTGCCCTTGTGCCACGGGCGATCCCACGTGCCGCCGCCGAACATGTCGGCACCCGCCGAGCAGAAGGTGTGCCAGTAGGCGACGGAAATGCGCAGGTGCTCTTCCATCGTCTTGCCAAGCACGACGCGTTGCGCATCGTAGTAGCGATAAGCGAGCGGGTCGTTGGTTTCCGGGCCGGCGAAACGCACGGGTTCGATTTCCGAGAAATAGTTTGCAGCCATTGTCTGTCTCCTCAAAAGTTCAGATTTTCGGGCCGGAAGCTCCGGCCGCGTTCCCCATCAAAATTCCGTCGCCGGAAGGGCTATTTGCGGTTAAAACCTGGTTTTCGTGTCTGGCATCAAAATATCATCATGCCGCCCGGCTAATGACCTTGATGCGCAAAAGGCTATCTTTTCTCCCGAGCCTCAGATCGCGTCAAAATCGCGCCAATAAACCAGTTTCTTGCCGTAAGTCCTTTAAAATAAAAGCCCGGTACGTTTTGTCTGGTCGCTGGGGCGACTTCCACGAAACGAACTTTATCGAATGCTTGAAGGAGGGTCTGTTATCTTTCAAGCCAAGACTGATACTTTTTTAGCAAGATTGCTTTGCATGCGGAAGACCTTGCCGATCGACTGCTGGCGGCGATCTTCGTGCGGGTCGGGAGAGGCGGAAAATGCGGATTGTTTTTGAAAAGGTTCCGGATTCCGAAGGCTCGTCTTTCGGGTGCTTCCACGCCGGTGGGCGCGTCTTCGATTGCCCGTACCACATCCATCCGGAAGTGGAGATCCTGCACATCCTGAGCGGCCGCGGCTTGCTGGTGGTCGGCGACTACATCGGGCGTTTTGCGCCGGGCGACCTGTTCCTCCTCGGTAGCGGTCTACCGCACATGCTGTGCGGCGATCCGGTGACGCCCGATTCCAGCGAGCTGACGCACATCCGCTACGCCCAGTTCAAGCAGGAGAATTTCGGCGATTCGTTCTGGCAGATGCCGGAACAGAAGAAGGTTGCGCAGCTTCTGGCGCAGTCGGCGCGCGGGATTCGTTTTGACGAGGCGAATACGCTTCGCCTGCTGCCGACGATGGACCGGCTTTGGGAAACCTACGGCGCGCGGCGTCTGTGGAGCCTGCTGGAGTTGCTCGAAGAGATGCTTCCCGCCACCGAGATGACGACGCTGGCCAGCGTCGGCTACGCGCCGGTTCTGAATCATCGCGACTCGGAACGCCTCAATCGCGCGATCCAGTTCATGAACAAGCATCTGTCGGAAACCCTGCAGTTGAGCGACGTGGCGAACGAGGCGGGGATGTCGACGCAGGCCTTCAGCCGCTTCTTCCACAAGTTCATGGGGATCTCGTTCATCGACTACGTGACCTCGCTGCGTATCAGCCGCGCCTGCCGCTACCTGCTGGAAACGGACAAGACGATCGCGGCCATCTGCTATGTCTGCGGATTCAACAACCTGTCCAACTTCAACCGGCAGTTCCAGCGGCACAAGAATACGACGCCGCGCGAGTTCAGGCGCAGCGGTTCGATCGATAACGCCGACAGTTCGTTCTTTGCCGGCGAACGCCCGGGCGCCCATCTCGGCGCCAGCGCTTGAACTAAAGCTTGAAAACCGACACCGCCTCGCGCAGCTGCAGCGACAGGTTGTCGAGTTGCGCGGCGGTGCGGCTGTTTTCGGCGGCCGCGTCATTGTTGCTTTCGGTCATCTGCGCGATCTGTTCGACGTTGACCGCGATCTGGCGGATCGCCGAATCCTGTTCGGACAGCGCATTCGAAATGTTCTGCACGTTTTCCGCGACCTCGCGCGACCCCTGATCGATCTGCTGCACCGCGTGTTCGCTGCGATCGACGAGTTTAAGGCTGGCGTCGGACTGCGCGTTCGCCACTTGCATTGCCGCAACGGTGCCGCTGATTCCATCCTGAATGGTCGTGATCAACGACGCGATCTCGCTGGTCGAGAGCGCCGTCCGTTCGGCCAGTTTGCGAACTTCGTCGGCGACGACGGCAAATCCTCGCCCTTGCTCGCCGGCGCGCGCCGCTTCGATGGCCGCGTTGAGCGCCAGCAGGTTCGTCTGGTCGGCCACGTCCTTGATCACCTGGACGATGCTGCCGATCTTCTGCGAGCTTTCATTCAGCTGCTCGACTTTCAGTCCGGAATCGCGAACGAGCCGCGCCACCTCGCTCATTGCGCTCACCATGTCACGCATGACGGCAAGCGCCTCTTCGCTGTCCCGGCGCGCGCGTGCGACGACCGTCGCTGCGGCGTGGGCGTTGCTGGCGGTTTCGCTGACGCTGACCGACGCCTGCTCGACGGCGGTGGCGACCGATGACGCGGCGTCCGACTGGACGACCGAGCCGTCGCCGACCCGCTGGCTCGACAACGCCAGCGCGTGCGCGGCGCTGGTGATCTGGCTGCTCGATTCGCGGGTGTCGAGAATGATGGTGCGGAACTTCCGGATCAGGTTGTTGAACACCGCTCCCGTGCGCGCGACCTCGGCGGCGCCGTGCTCGGGCACCGCGCCGCTGAAATCGCGTTCGGCGATCGAGTGCTCGGCAAACGCCACCATTTCCCGTAACGGGAAGGCGATGCTGCGCGCGACAGCGAGCGATACGATGATGGTCAGCACGATGGCCAGGCCGCCCAGGACGAGAACGGCGAAAAAGTTCGTTCGACTCGATTGCAGCCGTGTGCTTGCTTCATCCTTGATCCGGCCCGAGATGAGCGTCTCGGCGTCGTGCAGGCCGTCGATCTTGGCGGTGATGGTGGTGAACCAGGTGGTCGGGTCGATGCCGAATTCCCCTTCGCCGGACTTGTCGGCGAGGACGTTGCGCATTCTTGCGACTTCCTTCGCCGCGCTGTCGCCAAGGACGGCGTCCACGGCCTGTTTCTCCTCGCTGCCCGCGATTCCGGCAAAGTCGCTGAGATACGCGTCCTGGTGATGGATCTTGCTCAGAATCGTGCGGTACTGCTCGGGTTCGAGCGTGTTGGCCGTGAATGCGGCCGTCACCAGCGCGCGCTCCTGCCCCGCGTTTTCCTTGGCGCGGACAAAGCTGATGTAGGCAATCATCTTCTGCGAAACCGTCGGGTCGCGGCTGAAATCAACGCCAACGCTCATGGCTCTGACCAGACTCGCGATCGTTCGCGTGTAGTAGGCCACTTCCTCGGCGACCGTCAGGGTTTGCTGACTGGCCCCCTGGCGAATGGCGGCGAGCTCTTTCAGCCGGCTTTGAACCTCGGTGGTGGCCTTGACGAGTGACGGTAAAGCAGCGCTGTCACTCTTGTCGATCTCAAGCCGGAACGCTGCGAGTCGCTCATCGGTTCTTGTTCGAATGCCCGGCAGGACATCGGCGAACTTCTGTCCCTTCGATTGCAGAAAACCCGCCGTGGCGCCGCGTTCAACCTGCAGCGTGTGGATCAGGTTGCCGGCGCTAACCGAGAGGTCCATGAGCCGAAGCGTTTGTTCGCTGTTGCGGTAGTCCACATAGGACTGACGGGTTTGCGTGCCGATCGAGATCGCGAGGGCGATCAAAGGGACGGATGCGAGCAACAACAGACGCTGGATGACGGATGTGGTCTTCATAAGTACTCCGGACCGTGGTGTTTCTGGGTTAGCTCAGCAAAGAGTCACCTCGTCAAAGCGAAGTTCCCGCGTTCGTCGTTCGGTGCGGAGGCGACGTCTTCATGCTAGCAGCCGGTTTTCGCGCTTGCCAGATTTGAGTCTTCCAGCGCTTCTCGAAAGTAAAAATTGTCGCGCACAATTTGCTCGTTTAGGCGTAGGATGCGCAGTCTGTTGTCGTCCGAATTCAACTGATCTGTTAATAACGAACATTAAAGTGTTACATGGTGACGGCTGATCAGGCGCCAAACGCTTGCCTTCAGCGGGCGTGATCAGTGGATTCAAGGTTCTATTCATCTTTCATTTTCGGGGTGCATCATGGCAAAGGCTTTGGTTCTGGAAAAAATCGGAGATCTCAAATTGCGCGATATCGAGGTGCCGCTCGCCGTAGGGCCGCGCGATGT